>JAVEVZ010000035.1:0-15087 GCA_034004805.1 Spongiibacteraceae bacterium
TCCCCGGCAAAAAATACGCCGGAGGAACCGCCGCGCAGCGTCTGTGGATCCAGTACCGGCTGGCCTCGCGCATCCAGCGCCACGCCGGCCTGTTGCAGGTCCAGGTCTGCGACAGTAGCGCGCCGCCCCAGCGCCGCCAGCACCGCATCCACCTGTGCGGTCGCGTCGCCGCTGCGCACGGTGACAGCGCTCTGCCCGGCCGCGGTTTCCATGGGTTGGCCCAGCCACATCGTCAGTTCGTGGCCGAAGCGCTCGATGGCGCGGGCCCCGATTTCGGGGTCGGTGATGCCCGCGGGAAGCGCTTTCATGTCGCCCGCAACCACGCGCACGCCGAGCCTGGACAGCGCCACGCCCATCTCCAGGCCGATGGCCCCCAGCCCCAGCATGCCGAGGCTTGCCGGCAGGTGGTCGAGGTCAAACAGGCTGTCGGTGGTCAGCAAGCGCTCACCCAGGCTGCTGAGGGCTTGTGGCACTATCGGCTGGGAACCGGTCGCGACAATAAACGCCCGGGCCTCTACCGCGCGACCGTCCACGTCCAGCGTATGGGGGCCAGTGAAGCGGGCAGTGCCCATGATCAACTGTTCGCCGGCGACTTCGCGGGTGAGTCTGACGGCGTTGCCGGCCAGCAGATCGCGGGTCGCGCGGGCCTGGCGCCACAGGTCGGCGGCGCTTATCGCGCCTGCGGGCAGTGTGGCGTCCTGGAGCAGGGCGCGCAGGTTGGCCCACTGGTGGCCGGCGTGCAGCGCGGCCTTGGAGGGCATGCAGCCCACCCGCGCGCAAGTGGTGCCCAGCGGTCCGCGATCGATCAGCACTGCAGACAGCCCCTGGCGGCGCAGCTCGCTGAAGGCGGTAAGGCCCGCGGTGCCGGCGCCGATGATGGCGACGTCGGTGATGATTGGCGATGGCATGTCGGTAATTCTCCTGTGACTGTTGCTGGAGGCATCCGTGTTCAGTCGGTGGCCGGCAGGGCCGTTTGTCCCGGCACTGCGCAACGCGGTCTTGCGCAGCCGCTGGCCTGAACAGTGTCCGGCACGGGGCTGGATATTAAAAAACTGCCGGCCTATTGTTCCGACCCCGTGTGTTTTTGCCGGCACTTGCGCATCATGGCATGGGAGCGTGTGTCGACACGCACAGGAACCGACAGGAAAGTTGTCCCATGGTCAGACCCATGACAGCGAAGGTTTGGCGGCGCCGCCCCTCTGGACGTGCTGCGCTCCCGTTGCTGCTCGCCGTCACCCTCGCTGTTCTGGTGTGCCTCGCCGCGCCGGCCCGTGCCCAGCAGCTGCTGACTGCGCTGCCACAGGTGGCGGGTGACAGCGCGGCCACGGCCTTTGACGGGGTGGTCGAGGCTGTCCGGCAGACCCAGCTCGCGGCACAGGTCGCGGGTGCTGTCGTCGAGATACATGTCACGGAGGGCGATCGGGTCGAGGCTGACCAGGTGCTGTTGCGCATCGATGCCCGGGCGGCAGAGCAGAGCGCGGCGGCGAGCGAGGCGCTGGTGATGGCAGCGCATGCGGCGCTGGCGGTGGCAGGCAGTGAGTTCGAGCGCCAGCAGCAACTGTTTGAGCAGAACAGTATCAGCCAGGCGGCCCTGGAGCGCGCTGAGTCGGTCTACAAGTCGGCTGCGGCCACGGCCAATGCGCAGCTGGCCCAGGCCCGTGCGATGCGCACCCAGAGCGGCCACCACGTGGTGCGCGCGCCCTATGCGGGGATCATCGCCGAGGTGCCCGTCACGCTGGGCGATATGGCCCTGCCGGGGCGACCGCTGTTGACACTCTATGACCCCACAGCGCTGCGGGTTGCCGCTGCCGTGCCGCAGTCGGCGGTTGCGCGGATGCAGGCCGACCCGCAGCACCCGGATCGATCAGTGGTTCTCATCGAACTGCCGGGGGCGGGCGGCGCCCGGATTGCGCCCCAGGCGGTGCAGGTGCTGCCGACGCTCGATGCGGCCACCCACACCGTGCAGTTGCGCGCAGCGCTGCCCGGCGATATGCGCGGGGTTGTGCCGGGGATGTTTGCGCGGCTGTGGCTGTCAATGACGCGTCTGGATACCACCGGCGTGGGCGCGCCGCCTGTGGTGCTGTCGGTGCCGGTGGAAGCCGTCGTGCGGCGTGTTGAGCTCACCGGCCTGTATGTGCTGGATGCCCAGGGCAAACCGGTGCTGCGACAGGTTCGTCTCGGCCGGGTTGCCGATGGCCGGGTGGAGATTCTGTCGGGGCTGATGCCCGACGAGCAGGTGGTTCTCGATCCGCAAGCCGCAGTGCGCGCGCCTTGACCATGGGCAGCGCCGGACCGGAAAACGCTCCCCCCGACGCGCTGGGTGTGTCGGGCCGCATCGCGGGGTTTTTCGCCAGCGCGCAGATCACGCCGCTGCTGGCCCTGGTGGCGCTGTTGCTGGGCCTGTTTGCGGTGGCCGTAACGCCGCGCGAGGAAGAGCCGCAGATCAACGTCACCATGGCCAATGTGCTGATTCCCTTCCCCGGTGCGGCGGTGGCTGATGTCGAGCAGATGGTAGCGGCGCCCGCCGAGCAGGTGCTGAGCCAGATCGCCGACGTCGAGCACGTGATGTCGGTCTCCCGGCCGGGCCTGGCGGTGATCACTGTGCAGTACAAAGTGGGGGTGACTCGCACCGAGGCCCTGGTGCGGCTGTACGACACCGTGCATTCGAATGCCGACTGGCTGCCCCGGGGACTGGGTGTGCTGGATCCCCTTATCAAGCCCAAGGGCATAGACGACGTACCCATCGTCACGCTGACCCTGTTCAGTGAGGACCCCGCCACGGGCCCCTTCGACCTCGAACGGGTGGCCCACAGCATCGAGGCAGACCTCAAGCGCGTGCCGGGTACCCGCGAGGTCACCACCATCGGCGGGCCCGGCCGGGCGGTGATGGTGGAGATCGACCCGGCGCGCATGGCCGGTGCCGGCGTGACAGTGGCCGAGCTGCGCCAGACGCTGCTGGCGGCCAATCTGGGGCTGCCGGTGGGCGAGCTGCTCGCCGGCAATCGCGCGGTGGCGATCGAGTCCGGCCCGTTCCTGCGTCACGCCGATGAGGTGGCGGATCTGGTGGTGGGCGTGCGCGCCGGCAAACCGGTATTCCTGCGCGATGTGGCGACAGTGCGCGATGGCCCCATGCCGCCCGGTCGCTACGTCTGGCACGGCGTCGCGGGCCGCCATGGCGGCGCCTCGACAACCCACCCGGCGGTCAGTATCGCGGTGACCAAGCGCGCCGGCGAGAATGCGGTCGACGTGGCCCGCGCCGTGATGCAGCGGGTCGAGGGGCTGCGCAACACACTTATTCCCGATGCGGTGCAGGTGGCCGAGACCCGCAACTACGGCGCCTCGGCCAACGACAAGGCGCAGACGCTGATCCAGAAGCTGCTGTTTGCCACGGCGTCGGTGGTGGCGCTGGTGTTCTACGCCCTGGGTCGGCGCGAGGCGGCCATCGTCGGCGTCGCCGAGATCCTGACCCTCACCGCGCCCCTGGTCGCCTCCTGGGCCTGGGGCTTTACCCTCAACCGGGTATCGCTGTTTGCGCTGATCTTCTCGATAGGCATTCTGGTGGATGACGCCATCGTCGTGGTCGAGAACATTCACCGCCACCGACAGTTGTACCCGGACCAGCCCCTGGTGGCGATCATTCCGGGCGCTGTCGATGAAGTCGGTGGGCCGACTGTTCTGGCGACCCTGACGGTGATTGCCGCGCTGCTGCCCATGGCCTTTGTGACGGGCCTGATGGGGCCTTATATGAGCCCGATCCCCATCAACGCCAGTATCGGCATGCTGCTGTCGCTGGCGATCGCCTTTGTGGTCACGCCCTGGCTGGCGCGGCTGTGGCTGAAGGCGCCGCCAGCCGATGGCCCGTCGACGGCTGCCCATGCGGATCTGTCGACGCGGATTGCGCCGGCCTTTGAGTGGCTGTTCCGCCCGTTGCTGAACCCGCGCCGCGGCGCCCGCAACCGCCGCCTGCTGGGGCTGGGTATTGCCCTGCTGATCGCCGCCTCCCTGGCACTGCCGGCCATTGGCCTGGTGGTGCTGAAGATGCTGCCCTTTGACAATAAGTCGGAATTTCAGGTGGTCGTCGACATGCCCGCTGGCACGCCGGTGGAGCAGACGGCGGCGGTGCTGCGCGCGCTGGGCGACCACCTGCTGACGGTCCCTGAAGTCACCGACTACCAGGCTTATGCCGGCACCGCGGCGCCGATCAACTTCAATGGCCTGGTGCGTCAGTACTACCTGCGCGGCGGCGGCGATGTCGGCGACCTGCAGGTCAACCTGGTGGACAAGCGCGCGCGCAAGGCGCAGAGCCACGCGATCGCCACCCGGGTGCGCCCCCAGCTGCAGGCGATAGGCGCCCGTTTCGGCGCCAACGTCAAAGTGGTCGAGGTGCCGCCGGGGCCGCCGGTGCTGTCGCCCATCGTGGCCGAGATCTATGGCCCCGACGCCGCTGGCCGGCGCGAGGTCGCCAGGGCGGTGCGGGCCGTGTTCGAGCGCACGCCGGGCGTAGTGGATATCGACGACAGCAGCATCGCCGCCGCCGCCAGGACTTTGCTGGTGGTGGACCGGCAGAAGGCGGCCATGCACGGGATATCCCAGCAGGCCATCGTCACCACCCTGCGCGCCGGGCTGGCGGGGGAGGCGACGGTGTACCTTCACGACGAGAGCAAATACCCCGCGGCCGCGATTCTGCAGCTGCCCCCCGAACAGCACGGCGATCTCGACACCTTGTTGCAGCTCGCGGTGCGCAGCGCCGACGGTGGGCTGGTGCCGATCCGCGAGCTGGTCAGCCTGCGCGCCAGCGAAGTCGAGCAGCCGATCTACCACAAGGACCTGCTGCCCATGGATTTCGTCGTGGCGGATATGGCTGGCGCCGTGGACAGCCCGCTGTACGGTATGTTCCGGATGCGCAGCCAGCTGGCTGGCATTGCGACGCCGGGAGGCGGCCCGCTGGCGGAGTACTTCATCCGTCAGCCCGACGATGCCTGGCGCAACTACGCTTTGAAGTGGGACGGGGAGTGGCAGATAACCTATGAGACGTTTCGCGACATGGGCCTGGCCTATGCTGTCGGCCTGGTGCTCATCTACCTCCTGGTGGTGGCTCACTTCGGCTCGTACCTGACACCGCTGATTATCATGGCGCCGATCCCGCTCACCATCATCGGCGTGATGCCGGGCCATGCCCTGCTGGGTGCGCAGTACACCGCCACCAGCATGATCGGCATGATCGCCCTGGCCGGTATCATCGTGCGCAACTCCATCCTGCTGGTGGACTTCATCAATCTGCAGGTGCGCAGTGGCGTAGCCTTCGAGCGGGCGATAGTGGGCGCTGCGATCATTCGTGCGCAGCCCATCGTGCTGACGGGCCTGGCCGCCATGCTGGGGGCGTTCTTTATCATCGACGATCCGATTTTCAGCGGCCTGGCGGTGTCGCTGGTGTTCGGCATATTTGTCTCCACGGCGCTGACACTGGTTGTGATCCCGACGCTTTATTTCATGGCTTACCGCAACCGCCTGGACGCCATTGCGGCGCGCGGAGCGCCAGCGGACGCCGGCCCGCCGAGCGATGCTGACGCGCCGCCGGGGCGGGATTGATGGCGCGGGGAACACAGCGCTGCTGACGCGCCGCCAGCACGGGTTGCGCAACGCGCGGACAACCTGCGGCAGCGGAAAAAAACCGTGGAAGGAATCCAGCAAAGAGGAGCTTGGCTATGCATATTGTCTGTCCTGCCTGCGGCACCACCAACCGGGTGCCGGAAGCGCGCAAGAGCGATGCGCCGGTGTGTGGCCGGTGCGGCGCCGAACTGCTGGCGGCCAGGCCCGTCGCGCTGAGCGACGCGACCTTTGCCCGCTATATCGCGCGCACCGAGCTGCCGGTGCTGGTGGATTTCTGGGCCGGCTGGTGCGCCCCCTGCAAGATGATGGCGCCGCAGTTTGAGGCCGCGGCGGCCCAGCTGCCCGGGGTGCGCTTCGCCAAGCTCGAGACCGATGCCAATCCGCAGGCGGCCGGGGCCAGCGCCATACGCAGCATCCCGACGCTGATTCTGTACCGCGCCGGCAGTGAGGTGGCGCGCCACTCGGGCGTGATGGCGGCAGCCGATCTGGTGCGCTGGGTGGGGCGGCAGCTCGGCCCCGATACGGTCGACAGCTGAACGACGCTCACGTTAGACTCGCGTGCCGGTCCGCAGTGCGGAGTGAGTCCCGGCGCCTCGCGTCGTCGACGGCGGGCCTGTGGAACTCCGCACCATGCCCGCAACCATCTCCCCGTCCGTTTGACCCGTGCGCCAGTCACGGCGCTGCCGGCGCTATGGTTGCTGGCGCATGAGTTGCCGGGGGACAATTATCGCCGGCTGTCCATTGGCGTCTGCCGTGGCGCCCGCATCGGCTGTGATCAGCAACCAGAACCGTTGGCAACCTGAAGCTACATGATGAAAAAACTGCTGGTCATCGACAACTACGACTCATTCACCTACAACGTGGTGCAGTATCTCGCCGAGCTCAAGGCCGATGTTCAGGTCGTGCGCAACGACGAGCTGAGCGTGGCGGATGTGGCTGCGCTGGCGCCGCAGAAAATTGTTATATCCCCCGGCCCCTGCACCCCCAGCGAGGCGGGCATCTCCATGGCGGTGATCGAGCACTTCGCCGGGAAAATCCCGATACTGGGCATCTGCCTGGGCCACCAGAGCATCGGCCAGGTGTTCGGCGGCCGGGTGGTGCGCGCGCGCCAGGTGATGCACGGCAAGGCGTCGGCGATACACCACGACGGCCGCGGCGTGTTTCGCGGGCTGGGGAATCCCTTTCAGGCGACCCGCTACCACTCGCTGGTGGTGGAGCGCGCCTCGCTGCCCGAGTGCCTGGAAATCAGCGCCTGGACCGAGACCGAGGCCGGCGAGGTCGACGAGATCATGGGCCTGCGCCACAGGCAGCTGGCGGTGGAGGGCGTGCAGTTTCACCCCGAGTCCATACTCAGCGAGCATGGTCATCAGTTGTTGCGCAATTTTCTGGAGAGCTGAGATGGATATGAAGACCGCGCTGGCCCGGGTCGTGGACCGCCTGGATCTGAACCGCACCGAAATGCAGGCGGTGATGCGCGCGGTGATGACCGGCGAGTGCAGCGACGCGCAGATCGGCGGGTTCCTGGTCGCGCTGCGCATGAAGAGCGAAAGCATCGACGAGATCGAGGGCGCGGCGCGGGTCATGCGCGAGCTGGTCACCCGGGTCGACGTCGGTCCGCTGGACCACCTGGTGGATATCGTCGGCACCGGCGGCGACGGCGCCAATCTGTTCAATGTGTCCACGGCGGCGAGTTTTGTGGTGGCGGCCGCCGGTGGCCACGTCGCCAAGCACGGCAACCGCGCGGTGTCCTCCAAAAGCGGCAGCGCCGATCTGCTGGAGCAGGCGGGCATCTGCCTGGACCTGACCCCGGCCCAGGAAGCGCGCTGCATCCGCGAGGTGGGGGTCGGCTTTATGTTTTCCGTCAATCACCACAGCGCCATGAAGCACGCCATCGGGCCCCGTCGCGAGCTGGGCCTGCGCACCCTGTTCAATATTCTGGGCCCGCTGACCAACCCCGCCGGGGTCAAGCGCCAGCTGACCGGCGTGTTCAGCCGCGAGCTGTGCAAGCCCCTGGCCGAGGTGCTGGGCCGGCTGGGCTGCGAGCACGCCATGGTGGTGCACGCCCGCGACGGGCTGGACGAAATCAGCCTGGCGGGCCCGACCTTTGTCGCCGAGTGGCGCGACGGGGAGGTCCGCGCCTATGAGCTGACCCCGGAGGATGTGGGGCTGGAAAGCCAGAGCCTGGTCGGCCTGTCGGTCGCCGACGCCGCGGCCTCGCTGGCACTGATTACCGACGCCCTGGGCCAACAGCGCGGCAAGTATGCGGCCAGGGCCGCGGACATGATCGCCCTCAACGCCGGCGCCGCACTCCATGTCGCGGGGCTGGCGCGCAGTGTCAGGGAGGGTGTGACCATGGCGCAGGACGTGATCAGCGTCGGTGGCGCCCTGCAAAAACTTCGCGAGCTGGCCGACGTTACCCAGATGATGAAGGAGTTGAATGCGTGAGTACGCCCACCATTCTCAAGCGCATTGTCGACCGCAAGTGGGAAGAGGTCGGCGCCCACCGCAAGCGCCGTCCGCTGGGCGAACTGCAGGGCGATATCCGCGCCCAGTCCGCGCCGCGCGGTTTTGTGGCGGCGATGCAGCGCAGCCTGGCCGACGGGCGCTCGGCGGTGATCGCCGAGGCCAAAAAGGCGTCTCCCAGCAAGGGGGTGATCCGCGCGGATTTCGATGCGGCGGCGATCGCGGCGTCCTACGCGCGCGGTGGTGCCAGCTGCCTGTCGGTACTGACCGACGTGGATTTTTTCCAGGGCGCCGACGCCTATCTGGTGGCGGCCCGCGCCGCCTGCGCGCTGCCGGTGATCCGCAAGGACTTTCTGGTGGATCCCTACCAGGTGGTGGAGGCCCGCGCCATCGGCGCCGACTGCGTGCTGCTGATCGTCGCGGCGCTGGAGGATGGCCAGATGGCCGAGCTCAACGCCTGCGCCCTGGAGCTGGGCATGGATGTGTTGGTGGAGGTCCACGACCACCGCGAACTGGAGCGTGCCCTGCGCCTGGGCAATACCCTGGTGGGCATCAACAACCGCGACCTGCACACTTTCGAGACCCGCCTGGAGACCACCTACGAGCTGCTGCCCGAGATCCCCGCCGGGCATATCGTGGTGACCGAGAGCGGCATCCACACCGCCGCCGACGTCGCCGCGATGCGCGCCCACGGCGTGGATGCGTTTCTGGTGGGGGAGGCGTTTATGCGGGCGGAGGAGCCGGGAGAGCGGCTGGCGGAGTTGTTTTTTTGAAAAGTCAGACGCTGGACGTCTGACGTCTGACGTCTGACGCAAAAACCGGTGGGGTAATTCGGGCGAAATAGCGCTTAGGGGCGCGGTAGCGCATTGAGCGTCACGCCGGAGGCATTAGCGTTTAGCGCCTGGTGTTTAGCGTCTTCCGTCCTGCGTCCTGCCTAAAGCGTCCAGCGTCAGACGTCCAGCCCGGTCGTCACGCACTCCGTTTTGTGCCCACGCCTGGCCAAGTACCCCCAAGCGCCAGACGTCTTCCTCACCGCGTCCCGAACACCACCATCGTCTTGCCCTTCACATGCACCAGGCCCTGTTCCTCCAGGGTCTTGAGTACGCGGCCGACCATTTCCCGGGAGCAGCCGACGATGCGGCCGATTTCCTGGCGGGTGATCTTGATCTGCATCCCGTCGGGATGAGTCATGGCGTCGGGCTGTTTGCACAGGTCCAGCAGGGTGCGGGCGACCCGGCCGGTGACGTCCAGAAAGGCCAGGTCCCCGACCTTGCGGGTGGTCTGGCGCAGGCGGCTGGCCATCTGCGCGCCCAGTGCGTAGAGGAATTCCGGGTTCTTTTCGGTGACTTCCTGAAACTTGCTGTAGCCGATCTCCGCCACTTCGCATTCGGTGCGCGCGCGCACCCAGGCGCTGCGGGAGTCCTGCTGGTCGAACAGGCCCATTTCGCCGAAGAAATCCCCCTTGTTGAGGTAGGCCACGATCATCTCGCGGCCCTCGTCGTCCTCGATCAGCACCGTGACCGAGCCGCTGATGATGTAGTACAGCGAGTCGCTGGCGTCGCCGGCGTAGATAATGGTGCTTTTGGACGGATAGCGCCTGCGATGGCAGTGCGCCAGGAAGTCGTCGACATTCTTGATTTTGGGGGTCAGGGAGACTGTAACCACGCGCGTTCTACCTTTTATCACGGCGTCAGAGAATCGTTCCAATGATAGCCGCAGACTGTCGGATTACCAGCGAGTGTGCGCTGGTCCTATCTGTGGATGCCGACTGGATCACGCTCTGTGCTAAGCTCTGCCGCCTTTCGAGAGCGACACAGAGCGCAGTGAGGGAAGTGATGGAAGTGATGGAAGCCACGGTAACCTGGCGCGGCGAAGCGGCATTCGAAGCGCGCTCCGGCAGCGGCCACGACGTAATGATGGACGGCCCCCCTGACCACGGTGGCCAGAACCGCGGCCCGCGGCCCATGGAGATGCTGCTGATGGGGGTGGGCGGCTGCGCCTCCTTCGACGTGATGTCCATTCTCAAAAAATCCCGCCAGGACGTCACCGCCTGTGTCGCCGAGCTCAGCGCCCAACGCGCCGACGCGGTACCCGCCGTGTTCACCCGCATCCACCTGCACTTCAAGGTCAGCGGCCGCGGCCTCAAGGAGGCCCAGGTCAAACGCGCCGTGGACCTGTCCGCCGAAAAATACTGCTCCGCCTCGATTATGCTGGCGGCAGCGGGGGTGGAGATCGAACACAGCTACGAGATTTTGGAAGCGTCTGACGTCTGACGTCCAGCCCGGTCGTCAAGCACTCCATTCAGCGCCCACGCCTGGCCAAGCACCCCCAAAGCGTCAAGCGTAATAAGTCACTCCCGTCATCACCCCCGCCACTGCACTCATGGCCCGCTTTACCGGCCAGGGGAAGCGCAGGCCGCCGGCGTCCAGGGCGTGGGTGGCGTGGCGGGCTTCGTCGGTCAGCATCCGGGCGACGATGGCGCGGCTGCGGGTGTCCTGCTCGGGCAGTCGCCGCAGATGGCTCTCCAGATGCAGGCAGACCTGGTCCTCGGTGGCGGCCACAAAGCCCAGGCTCAGGCGGTCCCCCACCAGGCCGGCGCCGGCGCCGACCGCAAATGACAGGCCGTAGAACACCGGGTTGAACAGGCTGGGGCGGGCGTCCAGTTCCTCCAGGCGCTGCTCGCACCAGGCCAGGTGGTCCTCCTCTTCCTGGGCGGCGGCCTCCATCGCCGCGCGCACCCCGTCCAGCCGCGCGGTCAGGGCCTGGCCCTGGTACAGCGCCTGGGCGCAGACTTCGCCGGTGTGGTTGACCCGCATCAGACCGGCGGCGTGGCGGCGCTCCTGTGCGCTCAGCGCGCCGCCTTCGTGGTCGGCGGCAGGCGATATCCGGCGCGGACTGGCGGTGCCGGCGGACAGGGTGCGCAGGGCGTTGTCCACCGCGCTCAGGCAACGGTCGATGGCGTTAAATCGGCGTGTGGTCATGGCGAACCCCTTGCTGCTGTGTATCGCGCTGTCCGGTATCCCGGCGACGGGCGGCCAGTGTACTCCGGGTTCGCCCTCTCTTTGCAGCCCGACTAGACTTCTGCGCAACGCGAAGCACCCCTCTGCTCCCCTGATCAGGACTTTTCATGCAAGACTTCGATGATATCGCCCTGCTGCTGGATTCCGGCGTGCCGCTGCTGGTGTTGGAAACCCACGATGAACCGGCGGCCCTGATGCTGTTGACGCGGGTGGCGATGCGCCGCCGGGCCAGTTTGTACCAGTGGACCATCACCGAGGGTCTGGTGCGCGTCGGTGCCGGTGCGGCGGCGGACAACCCTGCCCGTGAGCCGCTGGAGGTGTTGCGCGCCGCGCGCAGCCTGCCCCGCGACAGTCTGCTGGTCCTTTGTGATTTCCATCCTTATCTGCGCGAGGCGCCGGAAGTGGTGCGCCTGCTCAAGGACATTGTCCAGGCTTTCGACAGCCGCGGCATCGCACTGGTGCTGGTCAGTCATGCGCTGGATATTCCCCCGGAGCTGCAGCGTCTCAGCGCCCGGCTAGGCCTGCGTCTGCCGGACGACAGGGCGCTGTCGGCCATCGTCCGCGAGGAGATTGCCGGCTGGCAGAGCGCGCAGCAGGGCGCGCGGGCCGACATCGACCCGGCGGCGCTTAAGCAGCTGGTGCGCAACCTGCGCGGGCTCACCGAGCGCGACGCCAGGCAGCTCGCGCGCCGTGCCATACACGACGACGGCGCCATCACCGCCGCGGACCTGCCGGCCCTCAATCGCGCCAAGTTCGCGCTGCTGGATCTGGACGGCATCGTCCACTTCGAGTTCGACACCGGGTCCATGGCCGACGTGGGTGGCCTGTACAGTTTGAAGGACTGGCTGGCCCTGCGCCGCAACGCCTTTCTCAGTGCCGCGCGGGATGCGGCGGACTACCCCCGCGGGGTGTTGCTGACCGGCGCCCAGGGCGCCGGCAAGAGCATGGCGGCGCGGGCCGTGGCGGGGCTGTGGCAGGTGCCGCTGCTGCGCCTGGACGTCGCCGGCCTGTACAACAAGTTTATCGGCGAGACGGAGCGCCAGCTGCGCGAGGCCCTGGCGCTGGCGGAGCGCATGGCGCCCTGCGTACTGTGGCTGGATGAGATCGAGAAGGCGCTGGCCACTGGTGGCGGTGATGACGGCACCTCGCGGCGGGTGCTGGGGGCGCTGCTGACCTGGCTGGCGGAGCACCGCGCCCGGGTGTTCGTGGTCGCCACGGCCAACGAGGTGGCCAGCCTGCCGCCGGAGCTGCTGCGCAAGGGGCGCTTCGACGAAATCTTTTTTGTCGATCTCCCGGACCAGGAAGTGCGGGCACGGATTCTGGCGATTCATCTGCAGCGGCGCGGCCAGGACCCGGCGCGCTTCGACCTGCTGCGCCTCGCGGCGGCCGCCGACGGTTTCAGTGGCGCCGAGCTGGAACAGGCGGTGGTGTCCTGCATTTATCAGGCCGCGGCGGGGCGCGAGCCACTGAACGATGAGCTGCTGCTGGCCCAGCTGCAGGCCGGGATCCCGTTGTCGGTCAGCATGGCGGAGCGCGTCGCGGCCCTGCGGGCATGGGGCCGGGAGCGCGCACTGAGCGCCGGCTGAGGGCGGGGTGCCAGTACGCCCGCCCGGCGCAAGCTGGACTCAGGCCCTGGTCCGGGCCTTGCCAGCCTGGGCTTCACGGGCGATGGCCCGATAGCCGATATCGCGCCGATACTGCATATTGCGCCAGTGAATGCGGTCCACCAGCGCGTAGGCGCGCGCCTGTGCCTCGGCCACGGTGTCGCCCAGCGCGGTGGCGCACAGGACGCGGCCACCGCTTGTGACCACCTGGCTGCCCTGTTCGCTGGTGCCGGCGTGGAAAACCTTCTCGCCTTCAGTGTCGCGCTGCGGCAGTCCCTCGATAACGTCGCCACCGGCATAGCTGCCGGGGTAGCCGCCGGCACACAGCACCACACCCACCGCGGCGCGGGGATCCCAGTCCGCGTCGGCTTGGTCCAGTTCGCCCGCCAGGGCCTGCAGGCACAGGCCCGCCAGGTCGGTGCGCAGGCGCAGCAGAATGGGCTGGGCCTCGGGGTCGCCGAAGCGGCAGTTATATTCGATGACCCTGGGGCTGCCGTCGGCCATGATCATCAGGCCGGCGTACAGGAAGCCGGTGTAGGCGTTGCCCTCGGCGGCCATGCCGCGCACGGTGGGCATGATCACCTCGTCCATGATCCGCTGGTGGACGGCGGGCGTTACCACGGGGGCCGGTGAGTAGGCGCCCATGCCGCCGGTGTTGGGTCCGGTGTCGCCGTCGCCGACGCGCTTGTGGTCCTGGCTGGTGGCCATGGGCAGCACGTGCTCGCCGTCGGCCATCACGATAAAGCTGGCTTCCTCGCCGTCCAGAAACTCCTCGATCACCACCCGGCAGCCGGCGTCGCCAAAGGCATTGCCGGACAGCATGTCGCGCACCGCGGTCTCGGCCTGCTCCAGGGTCTCGGCGACGATCACCCCTTTGCCGGCCGCCAGGCCGTCGGCCTTGACCACGATGGGGGCGCCCTGCTCGCGCAGGTAGGCCAGCGCCGGCTCCAGTTCGGTAAAGTTCCGGTAGGCCGCGGTGGGGATGCCGTGGCGGGCCAGGAAATCCTTGGTGAAGGCCTTGGAGCCCTCCAGCTGCGCAGCGCCTTTGCGCGGACCGAAGCACTTCAGGCCGCGGGCCTCAAAGTAGTCGACGATGCCGTCGACCAGCGGCTGCTCGGGGCCGACGATGGTCAGCCCCACGTGCTGCTGCTCGGCAAACGCCGCCAGCGCGGGGAAGTCGTCCACGGCGATGGCGAGGTTCTCCACCTGGGGTTCGCTGGCGGTCCCGGCATTGCCGGGCGCCACATAGACCTTGGTGACCTGCGGCGCCTGTGCCGC
Source organism: Spongiibacteraceae bacterium (assembly GCA_034004805.1). Classification (GTDB taxonomy): domain Bacteria; phylum Pseudomonadota; class Gammaproteobacteria; order Pseudomonadales; family CAMLJR01; genus JAVEVZ01. Next base: position 13,976 of record JAVEVZ010000035.1, read on the forward strand.
TTTCCAGGCCAGCGCGTGTTCGCGTCCGCCGGCGCCGATGATAAGAATTTTCATTGGGTGCACTGTATGCCGAGTATTGTGGTTCGAGTCATAGGGGATCGCCGTTGGCGAGGCCCTGCCATGAATGATGGGTCTGACGTCGGATGTCTGACGTCAGACGCTAAAAAACAATGCCATCCTGCAATCGCCTCTCAAATTGCACGCCGGTTGCTGTCAGGCATTTCGCCCTGATGCCACCACGGGTCTTGCGTCAGACGTCCGGCGTCAGACATCAGCCCCGCTCTTTAATGCCTGAAATGCCGCATCCCCGTAAACACCATCGCCATGCCGTGCTCGTCGGCAGCGGCGATGACTTCGGCGTCGCGCATGGAGCCGCCGGGCTGGATCACTGCGGCGATGCCGACGGCGGCGGCGTTGTCGATGCCGTCGCGAAACGGGAAAAAGGCGTCGCTGGCCATCACCGAGCCCTTCACCGCAAGCCCCGCGTGCTCGGCCTTGATGGCGGCGATGCGCGCGGAGTTGACGCGGCTCATCTGGCCGGCGCCAATGCCGACGGTCTGGCGGCCCTTGCCGTATACGATGGCGTTGGACTTGACGAACTTGGCGACCTTCCAGGTGAAGATCAGGTCGTGGATTTCAGCTTCGGTGGGCGCGCGTCGGGTCACCACTTTGAGGTCGGCGGCGGTGATCATACCGTCGTCGCGGTCCTGCACCAGCAGGCCGCCGTTGACGCGCTTGTAATCCAGCGCGGCGCGGCGCTCAGCGCCTATCTCACCGCACTCCAGCAACCGTACGTTCTGCTTGCCGGCGACCACGTCCCGGGCCGCCTGGCTGACGCGGGGGGCGATGATGACCTCGACAAACTGGCGCTCGACAATGGCCCGGGCGGTGGCCGCATCCAGTTCGCGGTTGAAGGCGATGATGCCGCCAAAGGCGCTCTCGGTATCGGTGGCGTAGGCCAGTTCGTAAGCCGCCAGAATACCTGCCTCGCTGACCGCGACACCGCAGGGGTTGGCGTGCTTGACGATCACGCAGGCGGGCTTGACGAAGGACTTCACGCACTCCAGCGCGGCGTCGGTATCCGCCACGTTGTTGTAGGACAGCGCCTTGCC
>JAVEVZ010000328.1:0-3237 GCA_034004805.1 Spongiibacteraceae bacterium
AGCCGGCGCTTCCTCCAACTTCTTCCTGTCGGACAGAGCCGTTTTCACGGCGGCTGTCGATTTCGTTCACCGCCGAACGACCAGGAAGGGTCTGCACCCGCCGCCGCTCGGGTGCCTGAATCGTCAGCGGGCGGCCGGGTGCTTGGACCCAAGGCCCGCCGCAATCGGGAGCATCAACGATGAAACTCTATGCACATCCCTTCTCCTCCTTCTGCCAGAAGGTGCTGGTCGCCCTGTACGAAAACGACACGCCATTCGAATTCCGCATGCTGGCGCCGGGCGACGGGCAGGCGCTGGCGGAGCTCGAAGCGTTGTGGCCCTTCAGGAAATTTCCGGTGCTGGTGGACGACGGCCACACGGTGATGGAGGCGAGCATCATCATCGAATATCTCGGTATCCATCATCCGGGCCCGGTGCCGCTGCTGCCCGCCGATGCGCGCGCGGCGCTCGACGTGCGCCTGATGGACCGCTTCTTCGATCTTTACGTCTCGACGCCGCAGCAGAAATTCGTCGTCGACAGCTTGCGCGCCGCGGACGGCCGCGATCCCGAGGGCGTGGCCGACGCCCGGGCGATGCTGGATACCGCCTACCGCTGGCTCGACGCACGGCTGGCGGGATGCGAATGGGCGGCGGGTGACCGCTTCAGCCTCGCCGACTGCGCCGCCGCGCCGGCGCTGTTCTATGCCCACTGGACCCACCCGATCGACGCGGCCTTCGCCCATCTCCACGCCTACCGGCAGCGGCTGCTGGCGCGTCCATCCTTCGCCCGGGCGGTGGACGAGGCGCGGCCCTATCGCCCGCTGTTCCCGCTCCCGGTGCCCGACAGTGATTGAGCGGCGACGGCCGCCACTAAAAATCGATGCTGGCGTACTACACTGCCGGCGTTCTCCATCGCCGGGAGTCGACCGTGTCCGCCGTGCTGCCCCAGACCATCCTGCTACTGATTCTCTCCAATGTGTTCATGACCTTCGCCTGGTACGCGCACCTGCGCGACCTGCAGGGCAAGCCGTGGATCGTCGCCGCGCTGGTGAGCTGGGGCATCGCGCTGTTCGAATACCTGCTGCAGGTGCCGGCCAACCGCATCGGCTACACCGCGCTCAACCTGGGCCAGCTCAAGGTGCTGCAGGAGGTGATCACCCTGTCGGTGTTCGTGCCGTTCGCGGTGTTCTACATGAAGGAGCCGTTCCGCCTCGACTTCGTCTGGGCCGGGCTCTGCCTGGTGGGAGCGGTCTATTTCATGTTCCGCCAGCCGGTGCTGGCCTGATGTCCAGCGCCAACGCTCCGCTAAGGAAGCTCTGAAGAAGTCAGAGCTTCCCGCCGGCCAGGGACGGCCGAAGGGGCTCGGGCCCCAGCAACGCGTTGATTGCCTGCAAATCGGTTTCGCCGAGATCGCCGACCGCCGCCTTGAGGCGCAACTGGGCCAGCAGGGTGTCGTAACGGGCTCGCGATAATTGCTGCACCGTCTCGGCGAACCGGCTCTGCACTTCCAACACATCGATGCTGCTGCGCACACCAATCCTGTAGCCGAGCCGGTTGGCATCCAACGCGGATCGGGCCGAGATTCTTGCCGTATCCAGAGCGCGCACCTGGGCCATGCCGGCGACGATACCCTGCCACGCCTGGCGGACGGCCAGGGTGGCCGCGCGCCTGGCATCCTCCAGCTCCGCACGGGTTTGGGCATGCAGCGCCTTGGCCTCCCGCACCGCCGAACTCGATCGCCCGCCCGCATACAGCGGCATGCTCAGGCGCAGGCCGACGCTGGACGATTCGCTGCGTTCGGTTCCCGCATTGGGATGTTCCTGCATGTTCTGGCTGGCGACGAGGTCGAGCGTCGGCAAATGCTCGGCCCTGCGGCTGCGCACCTCGTGGTGGGCAATGTTCAGCAACAGCTCCTGCGCCTGCACGTCGGGATTGTTGTGGCCGGCCGCCGCGATCCACGCTTCAACGTCATCGGGCTGCGGTGGATCGAAGGCGACATCGCTTTTTCGCAGCACCCACAGGCTCCCAGGCTGCCTGCCGATGATCCTGACCAGGGCATGGATGGCCAGTTCCAGATCGCTCGCGGCCTTGATCGCCTGCGCCGAGGTCCGGTCGAAACTCGCCTGGGCTTCGTGCACGTCGGCGATGCTGACATTGCCCAGCTCGAAGTGCTTTTTCGCACTGGCCAGCTGCCCGGCCTCGGCGACCTGCAGCTGAGTGACGGCTTCGAGCACGTCGCGGGCGCCCAGCACCGCGAAATAAGCCTCCGCGACGCGCAGTATCAGCTCCTGATGGGCGCGGTTGAGGCGACTGGCGGCAAGGGCTGTGAGCTGCCCGCCCTGTTGGTACTGCACCCAGTTCTGCCAACGGAACAGGGGCTGCACGAGCTGGACGCTGTAGGTGCGGCTCTGCTGGTGATGCTCGATACTGCCCGTGGCGACCTCGTACTCGGTCGTTCCCCAGTTGCTTTGTGCGTTCAGGGAGAGTTGTGGCAGCAGCCCGGCGCGCCGCTGCACGACCTGCTCCAACCCCGCCCGATGCTGTGCCTGGGCGGCGGCGAACTGCGCGTCGTTGAGCAGCGCCCCGCGATAGGCCTGCAGCAGATCCATCGCCCAGAGTGAATGCATCGGAAACCAGGACAGCAGCGCCAGCCACCTTGCCATCGCGCGTAGCGGCATCAGGCGCTGGCTCGTTCCTGATCGAGACGGACATCCTCGACGATAGCGCCCCTGTCCAGGCAGATCAGCCGTCTGGCCAGTGCGATGGTCTCCCGCCTGTGGGCGATGGTGATGCGGGTCATCGCCAGCTGGTGCATGGACTGCACCACATGCTGCTCGCTGTGCAGGTCGAGATGGCTGGTGGCCTCGTCCAGGGCGAGGATTTTCGGCTGCTTGTACAGCGCCCGGGCCAGCAGCACGCGCTGCTTCTGGCCGCCGGAGAGGCCGCTGCCCATCTCCGCCACCAGTGTCTGGTAGCCCATGGGCATCTGTGTGATCGCCTTGTGGATGTGGGCCTGGCGTGCGGCGGTCTCGATGCGCGTCTGGTCCGCCTCCTGATCGAAACAGGCGATGTTCTCCGCCAGCGACCCGGCCAGCAGCTGGTCCTCCTGCATCACCGTGCCCACCAGGCTGCGCAGCGCCTCCGGCCCCAGCTGGAGGATGGGGATGCCGCCAATGCGGATCTCGCCCTCGGTCGGCTGCAGCAGGCCGAGCATCAGCTTGAACAGGGTCGATTTACCGCAGCCCGAGCGGCCGACGA
>JAVEVZ010000329.1:0-3231 GCA_034004805.1 Spongiibacteraceae bacterium
TCATAGTCCACCGACACCGGCAGGCCCGCGCAGGCCGCCAGCAGGGCCATCACCGCGCCTGCCAGCAGGACTTTCAGTTTTGTGCTCATCCCATCAACTCCACAGTGACTTCACAGTGATTTCACAATGTCGCGAACTGCCTCAGCAGCGTACCAACAAGGCCTGCAGCGCGGCCTGCGACTCCTCGGCCAGCTGCCGCGCGGGTCTGCTGCCATCCAGTTGCATCAACTCCACCGTCAGCGGTGCATTGTTCCCCGACGCCCGCAGCGCCTGGATCAGCGCCGGCAGATCAAACCAGCCCTCACCGGGCAGGCAGCGCTGGCTCATGGTTTCCGCGAAACCCGACGGCCGCTGCCCATCGCCCTTGAAATCGTTCAGTTGCAGCGCCATCACGCTGTCGGCAGGCAGTGCGGCAATCTCTTCCAGAGACGTGGTGCCGCGAAACACATGCCAGCTGTCCAGCATCACCTGGGGACGGTACTCGCTGGCGGCGTCCAACAGCACCCGCGTCGAAGCCAGATCGGCAAGCCCGGTCCACGGCAGGAATTCGACCGCGCAGCGCAGATCCTCCTCTGCCAGAAAAGCGCACAGCTCACGAAAACTCTCCGCCATGCCGTCCAACGCCGCAGCGGACTCCAGGTTGACCGCCAGGATCTGGGGGGCCTCCAGCGCCTTGGCCAGTGCCACCAAGGCGGCGGCTTCGCCGCGGGCCGCGTCGTCGAAGCCGGTGGTCTGCGACCAGCGCGTGCAGGCTTCCATCAGCGCCACTCGCACCCCCGTCTCCTGCAGGCGCCGGCGCATGGCATCCAGCGTCCAGCCGGCAGCCAGTTGCTCCTCGATATAAGGCTGCCACAACGACAGTCCGTCGACATTTTGCTCCGCGGCAATCGCCAGCAGCTCGTCAAAGGGTGGATTGCCCAGCGTACAGGCGCATATCAGGGTCGGATTCATCGGCACTTCCACCTTTTTGGTATTTGCGCAATATTCCTGCAGCTACGCTAGCAGAGCCACGATTGAACAGCTATCGGCAGCGGTCGCAATACTGGTCCATCGGGCTTTGCAGCCAGCCACGGCGGCAGCGCGGACAGCGCCATTTAGTGACCCGGCAATCGGCGCAGGCCCACACCTCGAGCCCCTCGCCGCGGGTGATTTCCGCGAACGCCGCGGACTTATCCGACGGCAGGCGCCGCACCCGGCGCCGCTCGCAGCGCTCGCAGTCCAGCAGCGGCGTCTCTGTGCCGCAGGTATCACAGGCCCAGATTTCGCGGGAGCCCTCGTAGCGTCGCAGATACATCCGGCCGGACGGGCAATGGGCACACTGCATCACTGAAGCACCAGGTACAGGGCGACATTGCCGCGCAGAATGCGCAACAGCAGGCGGGCATCACTCCCGCGCACCGCCGCGCGCAGGTCATCCACGTTGCGGACCCGCTGACGGTTGGCGGACACGATCACATCCCCCGGACGCAGACCTGCGGCAAGGGCCGCCGAATCCGGCTCGATCTGCGCGACTACGACGCCTTCCCCGTTATCGGCATTCTGCAGCCGCGCGCCGTCAAAGTAGCGGTGGATCTGCTTGCTGCCGGCCACCTGCACCGGCTCGCCGATTCGGGCCTTGATTTCGCGCGTTTTGCCTTCACGCAACACCGTCAGCCGCAGCTTGTCGCCGATGCGCCGCACACCGACCGCATTGCGCAACGCCGCCGCGCTCTCGACGGGCTTGCCGTCGATGCTGATCACCACATCGCCCGCCTTCATGCCGGCCTTGTCCGCCGCAGAATCTTTCTGCACCTCCGCGATCAGTACCCCGCGCTGATGCTTGTCGATATCGAAGGCCGCAGCCAGGTCCGGCGTCAGATCCTGAATCACCACCCCCAACTGACCGCGCCGAACTTCGCCGTGCTCCAGGATTTGCTCGATACTGGCCCTGGCCATATTGGCGGGGATGGCGAAGCCGATGCCCACGTTGCCACCAGAGGGCGCCAGGATCGCGGTGTTGATACCCACCAGGTCACCATGCAGGTCGACCAGCGCGCCACCGGAGTTGCCGGGGTTGATCGACGCATCGGTCTGGATGAAGTTCTCGTAGCCCTCGATACCGAGCCCCGTGCGCCCCAGCGCGCTCACAACGCCGGTGGTCACCGTCTGGCCCAGGCCGAAGGGATTGCCCAGCGCCATCACGAAATCGCCCACCCGCAGCTGCTCGGAGTTGGCCAGCTTCAGCGCCTGCAAATCCCTGGCGTCGATCTTCAATACCGCGATATCAACCTCAGGATCAGAGCCCAGCACTTGACCTTTGAAACTGCGCCCGTCCGCGAGCTGCACCGTGACCTCATCCGCCCCGTCCACCACATGGTGATTGGTGACCACGATCCCCTTGGCGGCGTCGATGATCACGCCCGAGCCCGCACTCTGGGTACGGCGGCTCTGAGGCACCTGCTGGCCGGGAGGCAGTTGGAAGAAGCGACGGAAGAACGGGTCGTTGAGCAGGGGGTTGGAGATCTGGCGGGTGGTGAAGGTCGAAATATTGACCACCGAGCCGCTCACCTGGTCCACCAGCGGCGCAAGGCTGGGCAGGGGCTTGCCCTCCGCATCCGCCAGCGGCCATGCCGCCATCGCCGGCATGCTCAGAACCATAACCAAAGCAAAAAACCATGACTTCATTCGCGGAAACTCCTGATGCATCGTTGAGTTGCGGCATCGCCACTGGGGCTTAGAGCGGGAGGAAAGAGTTTTTCTCCCGGGCACCACCACATTGACCCTGCACGCGACACGCGCTGCGTGGGGAATACTACACCGGGACGGGGATACGATCGGGAAAAATGGCGCGCCTGGCAGGACTCGAACCTGCGACCAATAGCTTAGAAGGCTACTGCTCTATCCAGCTGAGCTACAGGCGCAATAAACACGAACATCGCACGGCAGATCGCTCCCGCACACTACCCACCACCGAGGGACTGGATAGCGCAGACCTGCTCCCCCTCCGGGGCCCGGCCACTCGCGATGCAGCGCGAGCGGCGCTTCGCCGGGCATAAGCTGCGCTTACGCTCTCCCGGCTACGCCCAGCTGAGCTACAGGCGCAATAAACACGAACATCGCACGGCAGATCGCTCCCGCACACTACCCACCGCCGAGGGACTGGATAGCGCAGACCTGCTCCCCCTCCGGGGCCCGGCCACTCGCGATGCAGCGCGAGCGGCGCTTCGCCGGGCATAAGCTGCGCTTACGCTC
>JAVEVZ010000330.1:0-3229 GCA_034004805.1 Spongiibacteraceae bacterium
GGCCCCGCCGGTAATGACCACGGCGGTACGGGGGGTGTTCAACAAGGCTTGCATGGGGTTGTCCTCGTTTCAGTGGGGCTGCGGATGACGTCCGCAGCAGTGATGTGTCCGCACCCGCGGTGCTATCAAAACGGCGCGCTGCCCGGGGTGCGCGGGTACGGTATCACGTCGCGCACGTTGTCGAGGCCCGTGACATAGGCCAGCAGGCGCTCGAAGCCCAGGCCGAAGCCGGCGTGGGGCACGCTGCCGTAGCGGCGCAGGTCGCGATACCAGTCCAGTTCGGCGCCGATACCCTGCTCCGCCATGCGCGCGTCGAGGCGGTCCAGCCGTTCCTCGCGCTGTGAGCCGCCGATGATTTCACCGATGCCCGGCGCCAGCACATCCATGGCGGCCACGGTGCGGCCGTCATCGTTCTCGCGCATGTAGAACGCCTTGATGGCCTTGGGGTAGTCGGTGACGATCACCGGCCGGCCGATATGTTCCTCACATAGCCAGCGCTCGTGCTCGGACTTCAGGTCCAGGCCCCACTGCACAGGGTACTGGAAGGCCTTGCCGGCGCGCTCCAGCATCTCGACCGCAGCGCTGTAGGTGATGCGCTCGAAGGGCCGCTCGACCACCTGCTGCAGACGCGCCACGCAGGTCTTGTCGATCTGGTCGGCAAAAAAAGCCAGGTCCGCGCCGCCGTGCTCCAGCACCACTCCAAACAGATGTCGCAGAAAAGCCTCTGCCAGCAGGGCGTCGTCGTCGAGGTTGGCAAAGGCGATTTCCGGCTCGATCATCCAGAACTCCGCCAGATGGCGGCTGGTGTGGGAGTTCTCGGCGCGGAAGGTCGGCCCGAAGGTGTAGACCTTGGACAGCGCCAGACAGTAGGCCTCCACATTCAGCTGTCCGGACACGGTCAGAAACGTTTCGCGACCAAAAAAATCCTGGCTGTAGTCAACACCACCCCGGGCATCCCGCGGCAGGTTCACCAGGTCCAGGGTGCTGACCCGGAACTGTTCCCCCGCCCCCTCGCAGTCGCTGGCAGTGACGATGGGCGTGTTGACCCACTGGAAGCCGTGCTGGAAAAAATAATTGTGGATCGCGTTGGCCAGCAGGCTGCGCAGGCGGCTGACCGCGCCGAAAGTGTTGGTGCGCGGGCGCAGGTGCGCGACGCTGCGCAGGTATTCAAAACTGTGGCGCTTTTTCGCCACGGGGTATTCTTCGGGATTGTCGACCCAGCCCACCACGTCGACTGCGGTCGCCTGAATTTCCACCGCCTGCCCGCGCCCCTCGGAGGCCACCAGCACGCCGTTGACGATGACGGCACAGCCGGTGGACAGTTTGAGCACCTCGCTGGCGTAGTTGGCCAGGGTGTCCGGCACCACCGCCTGGATCGCGTCAAAGCAACTGCCGTCGCTGACGGCAAGAAACGACACGCCGGCCTTGGAATCGCGCCGCGAACGCAGCCAGCCGCGCACGCTGACCTGCTGGCTATCTGCGGACTGCTGCAAGGCGTCGCGCACGCTGAGCAACGTCATGGATACACCTCCCGATTGAAAACCCGCGCATTCTAGCAGGCCGCCGGCAAGCGTCTGCCGGGCGCTTGCTCGCTGAGTCCGGGCGGCCAATCTAAACCACGCCGCACAAAGCGCCCGCAGGATTGGCCTAATGCGGCGTTAATCCCTAGTCTGGGGGCGCGATCCTGGCGGGGCTATGTTCAATCTGCCCAGCCCGGTGCGTTCGGCCAGCCCGACATCTTTTTAAGGAAACTGCGCATGTCCACACCACCCGCACTGGTTATCGGCGCCAGCGGCTTTCTCGGCAGCCACGTTGTCCGGCAGCTGGTCGCCGACAACCGACCGGTGCGCGCCCTGGTGCGGCGCAGCAGCCGACTGGATGCCCTGGGCGACCTGGCGGTGGAGATTGTCTATGGCGATGTGATGGACCCGGCCTCGCTGCGGGCCGCCATGGCGGGGGTCGGCACGGTGTTCCACTGCGTGGTGGATACCCGCGCCTGGCTCAGCGATCCCACGCCGCTGTTTCGCACCAATGTCGACGGTCTGGTCAACGCCATGGACGCGGCCCTGGCGACGGGCGTGCAGCGCTTCGTGTTCACCAGCAGCATCGCCACCATCGGCCTGAACCCCAACGGCCCGGCCACCGAAGACCAGGCGTTCAACTGGGCGAAGCGCGCACCGGCCTATGTGCATTCCCGGGTCCAGGCCGAGGACGCCCTGTTGCGCTATTGCCGCGAACACCAGCTGCCGGGCATCGCCCTGTGCGTCGCCAACACCTACGGGCCGGACGACTTCCAGCCCACGCCCCATGGCCGGATGCTGTGGGATGCCGCCACCGGGCGCCTGCCCGTAGCCCTGAATTGCGGTGCGCCGGTGGTGGACGTGCGCGACGCGGCCCGCGCCCTGATACTGGCCGAGCAGCGCGGCGCTGTCGGCGAGCGCTATATCATCAGCGGCGAATTTATTTCCCAGCCGGCGCTGTTTGCACTGGCCGCCCGCGCCCTCGGCAGGCGCCCGCCACCGCGCATGCCCGTCAGCGTGGCCTACGCCATCGCCTGGCTCAGCCAGAGCTGGGGGAAATTGCGCGGCGTTCGCGATATGCAGCTCTGTACCGACTCGGTGCTGCTGTCCCATGTGTTCAAGGCCATGGACGCCAGCAAGGCCCGCGACACCCTGGGCTGGACCGCCCGGCCCATCGCCGAGTCGGTGGCGGATGCCATGGCGTGGTATGCAGCGCAGCTCAAGGATTGAGGCTAGAAGTTCGCCAGGCCCGCCAGTACCGCCAGCAACAGCACCACCCAGAACATCATCGCCCCCAGCGGTTTGCGGGCCAGCGCGGCGCGGCCCCAGCGGCCGCTGGCCAGCGCCAGCACCAGGCTGGAAACGCGCACGATGCTGTCGGCGATATAGGCCCGCAACTGGCCCAGCCCCACCAGGCAGCCGCGGCCCAGGCGATAGCCGGCCACCCGCCACAGCCAGTCCGCGTCGAGGCTGATGGTTTCGGTGCGCCGCATCAGCGGCAGCAGCACAAAGAAGGCCAGCCCGGAAAACAGCAGCAGCTGCAGCTGGGTCATGACATGGCTGGCGGTATAGGGCTGGTAGTCCACCGGGTAGGGCAGCAGGCCGTAAAGCCACTCGGGAAATATCCCCAGCAGCACACAGGCGGCGGCGAACAGCAGCATCGCCAGGCGCATGTTCCAGGGCGGGTCCGGCGGCCGCAGGCCCGAATC
>JAVEVZ010000036.1:0-15025 GCA_034004805.1 Spongiibacteraceae bacterium
ATAAAGATTGGGAAAGTCGGGAATGGAAATCGCCAGATAGGCGCAGGGGCGCCTGGCCCAGACATCGTTGAGCCTGGCACCACCGCGGCCTTCGATGTGCATGGGCCGCATAAACATATCGGCCTTGAAGCCGGTGGCCAGCGCGATGACATCCAGTTCGTGCAGTGTGCCGTCGCGAGTGCGCACGCCGGCTTCTTCGATACACTCGATACCTTCGGTGATCAGCGCCGCATTGGGCTGCTGGATCGCGTGATAATAGTCGGGGGAATAGATCAGCCGCTTGCAGGCCGCGCGATAATCGGGCCGCAACTTTTCACGCAGTACCGGGTCGCTGACACTGCTTTCCAGATTGGCACGCGCTATCGATTCAATTTCCGCTATTTCCTGCGAGTCCGCATTGATGATGGCGTCGGTAAAGCGTTTGACGTTGGCCAGGTACTCCGGCTCGTTCTGCATGTAGCGCAGCAGTTCGGGGTCGGCGCGAAACGCGGCTTTCTGCTCGTCGCTGAAAAACCCGTTTTCCACCGGCATGATCCACTGCGCGGTGCGCTGGAAGTGCGCGACCTTCGCCGCCCTCGGCACCAGCGCAGACACGGTCTGCACGCCGGTGGAACCGTTGCCGATAATCCCGACCCGCCGGCCATCCAAAGGCACGCTGTGATCCCAGCGGGCGGTGTGAAAGATGGCGCCTTTAAAGCGCTCCTGGCCCTGAATGTCCGGCAGGCTGGGATGGTGCAGCACGCCGGTCGCGGCGACCACCACATCGGCGCTGTCGCGGTTGCCCGCGCTGGTTTCCAGTTGCCAGCGACCGCTTTCAAACACGCAGCGCGTCACGCCCTCGTTGAAACGAATGTACGGTGCCACGCCATAGCGGGCCACAATGTTCTCGAAATAGGCCTGGATCTCCGCACCGGGCGGCAGGTGCCGGCTCCAGTCCGGATTGGGCGCGAAGGAGTAGGTGTAGGCATGGGACGGCACGTCACAGGTCAGGCCCGGGTAGGTGTTTTCACGCCAGGTGCCGCCGATGCGATCAGCCTTCTCATAGATGGTGAAATTGCGCCTGCCAGCCTCCAGCAGCTTGATGCCCGCCAATATGCCCGCCATCCCCGCGCCGATGACAACAATGCGCAAATCCCGTGTGGTGGTCGTCATTGCCTGCTCTCCTCTGAGTCATGGCCCAACCATAACCTGCCGTACGCCAGAGGGAATCGTCGACATGGACTAGGTGCGGTGTCCGCAGAACTACGTACATACGGTACAGGCCCGGAGATTTTTGCATAGGAGTACGTCAGCGGCCGGAAGCCTGATGATCAACAATCGCGGAAGGAGCGGACGAAAGGACAGGTAAAGGGGGTATTGACCGGAGGGCAAAGGGATAGACAACACAGAAACAAGTTGGCCGATGACCGGACCCAAACGAGTCCTGCCATCGGCCAAAAAAGCCCGCCGAAGCGGGCCGTATTCCCGACAAAGTCCGTCGTACTGATCAGTATTCGTAGATCAGGTCGATACCGTAGGTTGCTGGCTCAGCCCAGGCGACCGCGGAACCGGTAAAACCGGCCGGAATAACACCGCTAGGAAAGGCCGGCGTGGGAACCGGGGCGCCGCCGGTGCCGGTGACTTGCTGCCGGTACTCCTTATCGGTGATATTGCGGCCCCACAGGGCTACCGTGGCCTTGTCGCCGCGGGGCAGGTCAAAGGCAAAGCTGAAGCGCGCATCGATCAAGCCGTAGCTGGGCCGCGAATAGAAATCGCGACCGACTACTGCCGGGCCGGCAGGCGCAGAGTCATACACCTTGGACTGGAAGCGGTAGTTCAGGGTTGCTGTCGCTTCCATCGAACCCGTGCGCCAATAGGTGTAGTCCGCCATCAGGTTGAGGCTGTCCTGGGGTGCGTAGGGCATCACGAACAGTTCCTTCATGTTGTCGCCCACCTGGTAGGGGGACAGCATATTCACCGCCGGGTCGAAAATGGTACCGCTACGGGCGATAACCTTGTCGAACTCGGGGTCCAGATAGGCGTAGTCAAACTGGAACATCAGGTCCGCGGTGGGCATATAAGTCACCGACAGTTCCGCGCCCGATACCGTGGCTTCACCCGCGTTATAGGACTGGATGACCGACTGATCAGTAGCGCTGGCGACAAACGCCATCTGCATGTCGTCAAATTCGCTGTAGAACACCGCCAGGTTGGCACGCACCCGGCGATCCAGCCACTCGGACTTCAGGCCCGCCTCATAGGTAATGACCTCTTCAGGCTCGAAGGTCTGACCGAAGTTTCCTATATCGGAACCCTCGGAGGAGCCCCCTGACTTGTAGCCGGTCGTCACCTTGGCATAGGTGCTGAGGCTGTCGTTCCAGATAAAGTTGGCCGTGAACGCCGGGTTGAACTGCTCGAAATCCTGCTTGTTGCTGGCGCCCACTTCCGGCGGAGGAGCAAAAGGACCGACAACCACAAAGTCCCGCTGTGCGTCGCGCTCGTCCTCAGTGTAGCGCGCGCCCAGGGTCAACTCCAGACGGTTCTCCAGTACCGGCGGAGTCCAGGTCACCTGGGAATAGATCGCCTGGGACTCCGCTACCGACGTGACATTGCGGTATTTCATCGTCGCGTAGTCGGGCAGGCTGTAGTCCTGGCGGTGATCGCTGGTCTCCTTGAAATAGTACAGACCCACGATGTACTGCAGGCTGTCGCCCACATCACCGATAAACTGCAGTTCCTGCGAAAACTGGTCGTTTTCTACGCGATCAAAGGACATCGTGCCGAAGAAGAATGCTTCGGTGTAATCCTGATACGCATCAAATTCAAGTTCGCGGTAGCCGGTCAATGACTTGATGGTCAGCGCGTCGCTGGCCTGCCAGGTCAGGGTCAGACCGTGACCTTCGAACTCGGACTCACTGCGCGGCAGGTCAACCGGCCGGTAGGTCGTACCCGCAGGATCTGCCGCGGGCCGATAGCCTGCATAGGTGGCGCTGTAGTCATTGGTGCTTTGATAATAGACCGGCGTGGACTCCAGACTGCCCGTCTCCAGAAAGTAATCCGCAGAGAAGGTGTCCGACGCGTCCCAGCGCAGCGCGAGACGACCCGCCAGCTGCTCGTTCAGGCCGTAATCGTTGGACACGCCGCCCTTGTTGCTGACATAACCGTCCTGGCTGCGCTTGAGCACACTCACCTTGGCAGCGACATTATTCACAGCCGGAAGATCGACCGTGGTCAGGCTGCGGAAGTAATCGCGGCTGCCGAAGGACAGAGTCTGCTTGAGGCCGAACTCGCCGGTGGGCTTGGCGGTGATCAGGTTGACCGCACCACCCGTGGTGTTGCGACCGTACAGGGTGCCCTGGGGACCGCGCAGTACTTCGACCCGCTCCAGATCGGCCAGATCAAACAGCGCCGCCTGGGGCCGGGAAATATAGTGTCCATCGATATAGAGGCCGACCGAGCCGTCGCTGGTAATCTGCATGGGGTCGGAAACACCCTGGCCGCGCATGTAAAGGATCAGCAGGTCGGAGGACGGATAGGGCGTCTGCGACAGGGTGGGCATCGACTTGACGATGTCCTGGTAATCGAAGATGCCGCGCTTTTCCATGTCGTTGCTGGTCAGTGCGGAAATCGCGATAGGCGTTTCCTGCAGGTTTTCCGCGCGCTTCTGCGCTGTGACCACCACTTCTTCGATCTGCGCCTGTGCGCCACCGGCGATCACGCCGAGAATCGCGAGCGGTAACACCGCACGGCGTGCGCCGGCATAGGCCGTGCCAAAACGTATATTCATAGATGCCTCTTGGTTGTTTGGAGATGTCAAGCTTAAGCGCGCCGAAGCGCAGCGCCGGTCAGGCACTGTGAACCGGAATATAGAATTCCTAGAGGATAACCGGCGTTGGTTTAAAAAGCTACCCGCAAAGATGGCGGAACGTTAATCTGACCGTGGCGGCGAGCCCATCGGAATTGGCGCATCTAAAATACATTAGAACGATAGAAATCGTGCTTTGACGCGGCGCAACACAGCCTCCAGATTCGATACTTTTAATCAATCCTTTGCCTTAATCAATCCTTTACCTGATTAATCCCTGGCCCCGCAGCCGCGCTGGCGGCTGCAGTGTGCGGCAGTCCCGTCCCTGGGCATCACACGCTTACCCAGGCCGCATGTGGTACGTAACTGCGCTCTAAAGGCAAAGCTCGCGGGACGCTCCTTAATACCAGGTCCAACTCGCACTGATCGCGATGGTGCGTGGCGGCGCGACAAAACCGTAATGGCCACCGGCGGAAAAACTGCCCACCGCCAGTGGCGTGTCATTGGCATAGGTCAGGGTGTCCTTGTCGGTCAGGTTCTTGCCCACCAGCGCCACCTCCCAGCGATCATCGATATCGCCGATGGCGAGCCGCGCATTGAACTTCCAGTAGGCTTCCTGCACGGCAGCGTTATCGAGATTCTGTGACAGGTAATATTCGTCGCTGTACAAAGCGTCAACCGTCGTGCGCAGCTCCAGGCGCGCGCCCAGGGGCATCCGGTAATCCAGGGACACATTGCCGGACCAGGGCGCCGTGTACTGGTTTTCGCGGCCGCTGTAATCACAGAACGGAGGGCGCTTGTTCAGCGGGTCGGCAGGGGTGTCGGGAATCTGGCGAAACGCACACTGGCCGTTGGCAAAGTCCCTGAACTCGAAATCGAGGTAGGCCAGCGAATACAGCACGGTGAGCCCTTCGGTGAGCCGCCAGCGGCCATCGACCTCGACGCCCTGGGTGACGGCCCTCGCGGCATTGCCGACGTTGAAGCCCAGCGTGCCGTCGAAAATACTGACCTGCATGTCATCGAACTCCGTGCGGTAGGCGGCCAAGTTCAGCTCTGCCGCGCCATCGGCAAACACCCATTTGCTGCCCAACTCTACGCTTTCGGCCTGCTCCTCGTCATATTCGAAGGACCCGGCCGGCACATTCCCCACCGGC
This sequence comes from Spongiibacteraceae bacterium, assembly GCA_034004805.1. Taxonomy (GTDB): domain Bacteria; phylum Pseudomonadota; class Gammaproteobacteria; order Pseudomonadales; family CAMLJR01; genus JAVEVZ01. The sequence continues at coordinate 4,939 of JAVEVZ010000036.1, forward strand.
GTCGGTGAAACATTGGAGCGGGCATCGAAACCGCCGGATTTATAGCCCCGCGACCAGCTTGCGTAAAGCATCAGATCGTCCGTCGCGTCCCACTCCAGGGTCACCGACGGCGTGAGTTTGGATTCATCGCGACTGCCCGCCAGCTCATGCTCCTCTGCCTTGAACACCAGTCCATAGGCGAGCGCCACCACGCTCTTCTGCGCAGGCGGTATATCGCCCCCTGCATATTCCTGGAACCGCAGCCGCCGGTAGCCGTCCTTGGTCTCTTCGGAATAACGCACACCCAGCGAGGCTCGCCAGCGCGATGTGATATGCCAGGTGCCTTTGCCAAATACCGACCAGGTGTCTGAGTCCTGGGTGAACAGGCGCCGCACGGACTTGTCTGCGACAACCGGACTGATCAACTGGCTGATAACGCTGTTGCTGTCCACCAGAAAGGCTTCATTGAAGTCGAGTTCGTTGCTCTGCCAGTAAGCACCTGCGATATAGTCGAAGCGCTCGCCCTGTGGCGAGGTCAGGCGCAATTCCACACTCTGTTGTTTGAAATCCTCTCGTCCATCCACCTTGAATACGTTGGCGCCTGTGAAATCGCAGTCACACAGCTCTTCGAATTTATAGTCCAGATAGGCCGCAGTGGCCGTCAATGTGTGCTCACCCAGCGCGTAATCCAGTGTCAGGGTGGCATTGTTAGTGCGGTTATCGCTGTAATCACCGTTCGAGGATCGCTTACGGTCCTGAGACGTGTTGAGGGCTGAGGGATGTTGACCCAAGCTGTTCACCATAATATCTGCGTAGGTCTGGCCCTGAAATCTTGGTGCGAAAGCGCCGGGGTTTGGCGCGGTCGGGTCGGCCGGTTTGTCGTCCAGAATTTCTATCTGCCGCCCGGTCACATCAAAGCGGCCCTGCTCCAGCTTCAATGTGGCCGTCAGTTTGCTGCTGACATCCCATTCGAGAACACCGCGCAGGACTTCCTCTTCCCGCTGCGGCTCATCGCGATCCAGCGTGAGGTTCTCGATATAGCCATCGGTCTCGTGATAGCGGTACGCCAGGCGGCCGCGCACGCTGTCGCTCAGCGGACCCGATAAGATCAATGTGCCCTCTTTTTCGCCATAGCGCGGCTCATAAAGACCGCGCAGCTGTGCTTCAAAGGTGTCTGTCGGGCGCTCGGTGATCAGGCTGATCGCACCGGCGATGCTGTTCTTGCCAAACAGGATTGCCTGCGGTCCACGCAGCACCTCAACCCGGGCCAGATCCAGGAACGGCGCGCGCGACAGTTGCGCGCGCCCGTAATAGACGCCGTCGACATACATGCCCACGGATTGCTCAAAACCGTTATTGATACCGGACCCTATGCCGCGAATATAGATATTGCTGCCGATACCGGTCTCGGACATTGTCAGGTTCGGCACGTAGGTCGACAGATCTTCGATCTTGCCCAGGCCGGCCTCCACCAGTTTATTGCCGGTCAGCGCACTGACGGATATCGCCACATCCTGCAGGCTCTGGGTGCGTTTTTGCGCGGTGACGATCACCTCTTCAAGAACGAGAGGCCCGCCCTGCGCCATAGCCAAAGGGGTCGCGGTCAACCCCCCCAGGGCCAGCATCAAACACCGTAATCCAATTCGCTTGATCATTATTATTCCGCCGGTAGGGGCCGTGATGTTGGCCGCGGATCGAAGCTGCCGCGGTGTCCGCAACAACCGCGCTGCAAGGCGTGTGCAGGCGATAAAAAGGCCACCCGTCCTGCGGTGGCCTCTGTAATGATCGCCAGGCTATCCGCCCGTCAGCTCCTGGTTCCCGTCGTGCGGCGGGCGCGTCCAACGCCCGTCAGTCCCAGCAGCGCGGAGCCGAACAGCCAGGCCGCTGCAGGTACCGGAATGGGAGCCACCTGACCCGCGAGGGCGATACTCATGGTGGAGTTGTTCGCGGTAGTGCCCAGCAGCTCACCGGTGAACGAGCTGAAGTCACTGGCGAAGTCCAGGTTCAGGGTATAGAACGCCAGATTCAAATCCAGCAACGGGATAAGTATGCAGGCATCACCGGAGCAGTTCTGGTAGCTTGCCGCCGTCGTGATCGATGGCGCGGTGCCAGACGACGTCAGTGACACGCTCAGGCCGCCGCCCAGATTGCCGGTCGCTCCGTTGTTGACGGTAAGCGTGGCATTCTGTGCATCCACCGTGGTCACGCCGAACCCTGTCGCGGTAATGGTGACCTGGAAATCCGACAGCCCGATAACATCGCCCGACAACAGGCTCACGTCGCCCGTGCCGCTGTCGATGCTCAGCTCCAGCGCGCCGAAATCAAACCCGGTGGGATTGGGGTTGAGCGCAATCGCGCCCGGTCCAAATGTGGAGCTGGTGATATCTGTCAAACCACCTCCGGTGAGCGTGTACGTCTCCGCCTGAGCAATTCCCGCCGACAGCCCCAGGGCCAGCGACGCGGCTATTGCCGTTTTGCGTAGAGTCTTCATACGAACCTCCAGCCTTTTCGTTTTATACACTTGTTTGTTCGGCGAAGCCTTCGCCGAAATATGCGGTGCATAGAACCGCTGATTGAAATTACTCAGCGCTGGAGCGGCAAAACAGGTTCAGATCATTCAGTCTTCACGGTATTGACGCTTTATGACACCCGAATTCCGCGATGCAATGCGCGGTAGCTGCGCGGCGTGTCACCGGTCCACTTTCTGAAGGCGCGCCGGAAGTTGGATGTGTCGCTGTAACCCAGCTGGTCGGCCACGCGGTCTATTCCCCAGTCACTGCCAATCAGCAGCCGGCGAGCGCGCTCGCGGCGAACCTGCTCCAACAGTCGTTTGAACCCGGTGCCCTCTTGTTGCAGGCGTCGGTTGAGCGTGCGCGCGGAGGTGTTGAGGGCCTGCGCGACACGCCCCAGGCCAGCATCACCCAGCGCAGGCAGCAGCATCAGATAGCGGCTCACCCGCTCCGCCGTCGACACCGGTTGTCTCTGGCGCAACAGCGCGGACTCGCAGTGCGCGACCGCGCGCGCATGAACGACAGGATTTGCGGTTACAACCGGCATACCGGCGAGTTCGGCGTCCACCACCAGCCTGTTCTGCGCCGCGTTGAACTGCAGCGGGCACCCAAGGGTGTCGCGGTAGAGATGGCGATAGCGCGGCGGTGGGTACGCGAGATTCACGCGCTTCAGCGGTAACGCCTGTCCTATCAGCAGGCGGGCCGAGGCGCGCCAGCTGCTGAGCAACGCCTCGATAAAAAATATCCGCACCGGGTCCGGCACATTCCGGTAGCCGATATCAAAACTGATGTGGATCTCATCGGCGACCCGGGTCCTACAAATAAAAACTGATAAACCGCTAAGCGCATAATATCGGCACAGAATATCGAATGCCTGGCCAAGCCGCGGGGCCGTCATTACCGCCTGGCCGATTACACCGGCCGAGGGCAGATCCAGCAATTGGCCACAATCAAAACCCAGACCGGGAGGCACAGGCTCGCGAAGAATCTTCAGCAGCAGGGATGCCAGCCAGCGCGGCGATTGGCGTGCCTCCAGTCGACACAGCTGCGCCGGTGTGCACAGCGCGCTGCGGGACAAACCGTGGCGCTCCGCGAGATAGAGCAGTATCGCGGCGTATAGTGGATGCAGCGGCTGCGGGTGATCGACAGCCCGGTACACTGTTTGCATCACTCAAGCCCTCATGAACGATTGACTTATAGCTGTGTTCACGGGAAATAAACCGGCGATAAATGACCGATTACTGGCGACTATAAACCTTCTGCTGCAGCTTATCGTCATTACAGTGTGCATGTAATAGCAAGCTCGGAGTAGAAAAAATAATAACTGCGTGACGGCAGGGCAAAGAATAAATGCTGAAACGGCCAGCCTGGATATCGGGCTGAAGGAGTCGGCGGTGCTGACAGGAAGCGGCGTAAAAGACAGTCCAGGCTCCGGCGCGTGCCTTGCATCCGCGAGCCACAGGGCGCTGCCGCCCGTGCGATACACCAGCCCCCGCTTCTCTCTGGATGAGGAGGTCCTGAGCATTGTCTATGTCGCCCTGCTGCGGGACGTATTGCGCGAAGCGGGTTTCCCGCTGCGAGGCTATGCGCTGCCCGGCAGCGGCGTGATCGACTACCGCCGCCGCATAAGTCCTCTGCGCTACGCCGATATCCTCGAGCAATCGCTGGCACCCTGCGGCCACCTGGGGCTGGGGTTTCAGTACGGCAGATATCTGGATATTGCGGCCGCCGGTACGGTGGGCCAGCTGCTGATGTCAAGCGCCACTATTGAGCACGCGTTTGTGGCTTTTCTTCGCTACTACCCCCTGCTGTCCCTGTCGATGCAGTTCGATATCGCGCGCGATGCAACTGGCTGCCGCGTGCGCATCGATCGCATCTATCGGCAGTCACAGTCGAGCGCCGTGCAGTGGTTTCTCACCGAGGCGCTGCTCAACTGCTGGCTGACCCAGGCGCGCTGGCTCTCAGGCAAGCCACTGCAATATCAGGAAGTGCATCTGCGCTACCCGGCGCCACCCCACGCGGCACTGTACAGCAGCTGTTTTGGCGGAGAGATTGCGTTTGGCGCGCCCTACAACCAAGTCACTGTCGGTCGCGCATTTCTGAAAAGCGCGGTTCTTACCAGCAACCCGACGGTGTGCGCGTTAAAGGAACAGAATTGCCGCGATGTGCTGCGGCGCTGGGAGTCGCGCTTCTCGATTCGCGAACAGATCTACACCATTTTGCTGCGCACCCACCCGCTGATACCGGATCTCGACGATATCGCCGCCGAGCTGCATCAGTCGCGCAGCAGCCTGTATCGAAAACTGCGCTGCCTGGACACCAGCTATCAGCAGCTGGTGGATGACTTCAGGCGCCAGCAGGCGATGCGCTATCTGCGCGACTCGCGCCTGACCATCGCTGAAATCGCCGAGGCTCTGGGCTTCAGCGATGCGTCGAATTTTCGTCGTGCTTTCAAAAAATGGACCGGGCTCAAGCCCTCGACGCTGCGGGCGTCACCGGCGACACACTGACACCCTGCGTACCCGAACATGGTTCCAGGAAATCGAGCCAGGAAATGTTACCCGGACATTGGCGGGCCGGCCCCCGGCGCTGGGCCAACGCGCCAGGCGAAGCGCTTAAAAGGCGCCCAAGCGCAGCGCTTAAAGGGTGCCAGGCGCAGCGCCTAGTCAGCGGCTTCCCCCGGCTCAGTGGCCAGGGCAACAGCCTGCAGCAAGGCGAGGTTGCCACCCATCGCGGCGGTATTCACCGTTACGGTCTGCTCCCATACCAGCCCCTGAAAGCTGGCGTCGCACAGAATGCTGGCCCGGTCCATCACCAGCAGGGTCCGCAGCGGACCTGGCGCGCGTCTGATGGCCTGCTCCCAGTCGCCCAGGCTGGCATGTGATGCCGCACAGGACACCCCCGCCACCGCGTAGGCGTCCAGCAGCGCGAGGGCTTCCATGGCGCTGTCCAGCGGTTGAACCCAGGACTCCAGCCCTGTGACAGACAGCGGGTTATCCACGCAAAGTGCCGTATTGCCCGCCAGCAGGACGTTGAGCAATTGCGCGCAGGCCAGCACCGGATCCGCGGGATCCATTACCACCACAAAGACACCGCGCCCGCGCAGGCGCAGGCAGTTGGTTTCGCCGGTGTAACCGGGCAGCAGCAACGCGTCGCTGATCCGCGGCAGGTGCCGCGCCAGCAGCCACTCGGCGACCAGCGCCGTGTCGGCCGGCAGCTGCCGCAGCCAGTGACGCAGGACCCCGGCCCGCGCGTCGGCACCGTGCCGGGCCCATTCGGACCAGGCGTCGATGACTGTGCTTGGGGCCAGGTTCATGGCTGTTGCTCCGTGTCGGGTTGCCACCGCTCCACCATCAGGCGCGGCAGGTAGTGCGGACCGCCGGCCTTGGGGCCGGTGCCCGACAGACCGCGGCCGCCGAAGGGCTGGACGCCGACCACGGCGCCTATCTGGTCACGATTGATGTACACATTGCCGATCCGCAGGCGCCGTGCCAGATCCTGAGCCCAGCCCAGATTGCGGCTGTGGATGCCCAGCGTCAGGCCGTAGCCGAGGGCGTTCAGCGCATCGACCAGGGTATCGGTCTCTGCGCGGCGGTAGCGGATCAGGTGCAGGACCGGGCCGAACTGCTCCTCGGTCAGCTCTGCAATGCTATCCAGCCACACCAGGCTGGGGGCCACAAAGTACCCGTTCAAGCCCTCGGGCAGCGGGCTCTGGGCCAGCAGTCGACCCTGGCGCCGGTGCTCATTGATGTAGTGGGACAGACGGCGCTGGGCGGCGCTGTCGATCACCGGCCCCACGTCAGTTTCCCGCAGCTGCGGGTCGCCGACCTGCAGCTCGGCCATCGCGCCCTCCAGCATCGCCACCACGGCATCCGCGATGTCCTCCTGCAGGCACAGCAGGCGCAGGGAGGAGCAGCGCTGGCCCGCGGAGCCGAAGGCGCTGCGCAACACATCGCGCACCACCTGCTCCGGCAGTGCGCTGCTGTCCACCAGCATGGCGTTCTGGCCCCCGGTTTCCGCGATCAGGCAGCGCTGCGCCGGCAGTGCAGCGCGTATCGCGCGGGCGGCCTCCAGGGACCCGGTGAACACTACCCCGTCGATGCGAGGGTCCCGCACCAGGGCGGCGCCGAGCTCCGCGGACCCCGGCAGCAGCTGCAGCGCGGCGCCGGGCAGGCCCGCCTCGACCAGCAGCGCCACGGCGCGGGCCGCGATAAGCGGGGTCTGCTCCGCCGGCTTGGCCAGCACGCTGTTGCCCGCCAGCAGCGCGGCGACGATCTGGCCGCTGAAAATGGCCAGGGGAAAATTCCACGGGCTGATACAGGCCACCACCCCCAACGGCGACCAGGTCTGAGGCAGGCGCTGCCCCCAGGGGTCCGGCGCCGTGGTAGCGGCCGTCAGCAGGGCCTCGGCCCGGGCCGCATAGTAGCGGCAGAAATCCACCGCTTCGCGTATTTCATCGACCGCGTCCTGCCAGGTTTTGCCGGCCTCGCGCTGGCACAGAGCGATCAGGTCCGCGCGGTGGGTTTCCAGCAGTCCAGCGTAGCGACGCACGATTGCGCCGCGCTCGGCCACCGGCACCGCCGCCCACCGGGGCGCGCCCTCCACTGCGGCCTGGAACGCGGCGGCCAGCTCGTCCTCGCCGGCCACGTGGACATGGCCCACGAGCTGGCGGGGATCCTGAGGTGCGCGGATCTCCCGCACGGTGTCGGTGCGGCGCTCTGCACCCGCAATCCACGGCGCCGCCTGTGCGCCCGTGTCGCGTCGCGCCGCCACCGCGGCATGCAGCGTCCGCCAGCCCTGCTCCCAGGTCAGCGCAACCCCCAGCGAGCCGGGGCGGTCGGCGAACAGCGCGGTCGGCGCGGGCAGCGGTCGCTGCGAAACCTGGTGCAGGGGATGGACCGTCAGGCTGGACGGGGTCACGGCAGGGTCCGACACCTGTCGCACAAAGGCGTTGTTGGCGCCGTTTTCCAGCAGCCGCCGCAACAGATACGGCAGCAGATCGCGGTGCTCGCCGATAGGGGCGTAGATGCGCACCGGCAGAAAGCGCTGTTCGCGTATCACATCGTAGAGCGCCTCACCCATGCCGTGCAGGCGCTGGAATTCCACGGGCACGTTGTCCGCCATAGCCAGCACGGCAGCGAGGGTGTGGGCGTTGTGCGTCGCGAACCGCGGGCTCAGGTGGCCGCGCGCCTCAGTGAGCATAAAACGGGCACAGCCCAGGTAGCTGATATCGGTGTCGCATTTGCGGGTATACACCGGGTAGTGCGCCAGGCCGCGCTGTTGCGCGAGCTTGATCTCGGCGTCCCAGTAGGCACCCTTGACCAGGCGTACCGGGTAGCAATCGCCTTCGCTCTCGGCCAGTGCCGCCAGCCAGCGCAGGGTCGGCAGGGCGCGCCTGCCATAGGCCTGCACGGCCAGCCCCACTCCCCCCCAGCCGCGCAGGCGCGGATCGCGGACCACCTGCTCGAACACCGCAAGGCACAGCTCCAGACGATCCTGCTCCTCCGCGTCAATGGTGATGCTCACATCCAGAGAACGGGCCAACAGCGCCAGCTCGGTAAACCGGATCACCAGCTCATCGCGCACCCGCCCCGACTGGCTGGCCTCGCAGCGCGGGTGCAGCGCCGACAGGCGGATCGATATGGCGGGCTCCAGCTCGCCGCCATAGGGCATCGCCGCCACCGCATTCAGGGCTTCGAGGTAGCCGTTGTGGTACTGGTGGGTGTCGGCCTCCGTGAGTGCCGCCTCGCCCAGCATGTCGAAGGAAAACCCGTAGCCGCGCCTGATCCAGGGTCGCGCCCGGTCCAGCGCGGCGTCCATATCCCGGGCCAGGACGAAGTGCAGGCCCAGCTGATCGACGGCGACGCGCAGCGCCGCCTGCACGGCGGGCATCGCCAGGCGGTCCAGTGCGCGCCGCCAGCGCGACGCATCCCCGGGTGCCACCAGATGACTGGCGGCAGCGAGCCCTGCCCCGATCGGCGCAGTGGGCCAGCCGCGACGATGCCAGTGGTGGCCCGGCAGGCAATCGCGTATCAGCGCGCGCGCGGTGTCGCGATCGGGAATCCGCGGCAGCGCCTCGGCGAGCCGCATCAGCGCCAGACCCTCGGGCTGGTCCAGCGCGTAGGCGCGCAGCAGTTTGTCTTCCCAGCGCTGACTCTCACGGTGGCGGAGCGCCTCGATCCACGCCGCCGCCTGGCCCGCTACGGCGCGCTCCTGATCCGTATCGAAGCCGGCCAGCGCGCTTAGCTCCGCCAGTGACGCCGCATTGTCCCGTGTGCTCGTGCTGGCGGCTATCAGCTCACGCCAGCGACGTTGCCGTGTCACTTCGCTCAAAAGCTCCTGCCTCCTGTTCCGGCGCCAGTCAGCGCCGCGGTCCCATCCATGCAATCAGCGACGAGCGCATGGCCTCCTCCACCGACAGATCCAGCGGCGTGATCCAACTGCGCGGCACAAACACCGTGTAGCCGCCCACCATGTAGCTCATGGGCAGGTAGACTGCGACGCGATCGTCCTTGCTCACCCCATCCGGCAAATCATCGAGGTGGTTGCGCGTCAGGAAACCAACGATTTCCAGGCTCTGGTCCAAACCCTGGGCGGGCATCCGCAGCAGCACCACCTGTTGCGCCCTGTCACCCTCGCCGGGTGAGAAGTAATCGGTGAAGCTTTTCAGCGATGAGTACACGCTTTTTACAATCGGCAGATTGTTGAACGGCAATTCCAGCAGATCCACCACCTTGCTCAACAGCGACTGGGACACGACAAGGCCCAGTAACAGTATCCCCAGCACCCCCACCAAAAGCCCCATGCCGGGCACATAGAAGCCGTCGAGCACAGGCATCAGCCAGGCCGCCAACCATCGCTCGGAGCCTGTCAGAAACACATAGAGCACATAGACCGTCAGGCCTATCGGCAAAAACGTCAGCAGGCCGCGCAGAAAATATTGGGAAAGTCGCTTCATGGCACTGCAGGTCCTCAATCGAATGATGGGCGCGACGCGCATCATACCGCGGCACCTGAAACGCTGCGCCAGAGCGCCGTGTGCAGCGCTGCCGCGCTGACTCCCCGCTTTTTCAGCGGCCCTCCGCCTCCAGGGAGACCCGGACCTCGCCATCCTCGACCTGCACCTCCACCACCATGGGCTGGCAGCAAACGGCACAGTCCTCGACATAGCGCTGCTCGGGCTGGGAGCAGTCAATCACCAGTTCCAGCGGTTCGCCGCAACAGGGGCAACTGGACGTGACGGTCTGCAACAGTTCCATAGGGATCTCCGGCGGTTTGTATTCGTGACAGCTGCGGGGAAACCCTGGGCGCGGGTTGGCCACGAGGCTGCCCGGGACAAGCGCTCCTCCACTGGCATCAAAGGGTCGGCAGGCGGTCAAACCAGGGACTGGCCCGCTCCAGCTGCGCCGCCAGGCGAAACAGTGTCGCCTCATCGCCAAAGCGCGCGCTGAACATCACGCCCACCGGCAAACCGTCGGCACTCCAGTGCAGGGGCACCGACATGGACGGCTGTCCGGTGACATTGAACAGCTGGGTGTAGACGGACGCGTTGACCCCAGCCTGCATAAAGTGGTCCAGGTTCGTCGACAGGCTCAGTT
>JAVEVZ010000331.1:0-3221 GCA_034004805.1 Spongiibacteraceae bacterium
ACCGCTGGCAGCCACGGGCATCGCCGCCGCTGCCCTGTACAGCGGCCATTACTGGCTCAGCCTCGGCACCAGCGCGGTATTGCTGTTCGGCCTGCAGGCGCTTGCCCAGTACCGCCAGCGGCACACACTGAATACCCTGCGCACCACCTCAGGTGACAGCTTCGACAGCGAGCTGATTGCCCTGACCTACAGCGACGCGCCGGCGCCCATTGCCCGCCTGCAACTGGCGATGATCAGTGAGCAGGCGCGTATCCGCACCGCGCTGAGCCGCCTCAACGACTTCGCGACCCGCACCTCGGAACTGGCCACGACCAGTGGCCAGCTCGCTGAGCAATCCGCCCGGGCTCTGCGCCAACAGCGCGACGAGGCGGATATGGCCGCCACCGCGATGAACGAAATGGCCGCCTCCATTACCGAGGTGGCGCGGCATATTCACGATACCGCCAGCGCCGCGCAACAGGTCAACGGCCTGAGCCAGACCGGCTCGGCACAGGCGCAGAACACCCGCCAGGTGATCGAGCGGCTGGCCGAAACGGTGAGCAATATCAGCCATTCAGTGGACAGTCTGGCGGCGGAATCCCAGTCGATCCAGACCGCCGCCGACATGATCCGCGCTATCGCCGAGCAGACCAACCTGCTGGCCCTCAACGCAGCCATCGAGGCGGCGCGGGCCGGTGACCAGGGGCGCGGTTTTGCCGTGGTCGCCGACGAGGTACGCGCGCTGGCCGGCAAGACCCAGGAATCCACCGAACAGATCCAGCGCATCATCGGCTCACTGCAACAGGTCGCCGCCGAAGCCGTGGAGATCGCCCACCAGGGCAGCCAGGAAGCCCAGACCGGAGTGCAACAGGTGGTCGATACCCAGCAGGCGCTGGATGGCATCACCCAGGCGATCGCGCAGATCCATGAAATGGGTCAGCAGATGGCCGTCGCCTCCAACCAGCAGGCCCACGTCGCCGAGGACATCTCCCGGCAGATCACCAATATCGCCAGCGTATCCGACCAGAACGCCGAACTGGCGCAACGCTCCGCGCAGACCGGCAAGGACATGGAAACCACCGCCCAGGCGTTGCATACGCTGGTTGAACGTTTCAACCGTTGAATGGTCGCTACACTGGTTTTATTTGCATTAGCCGGTCAAGCGCAATGGCTCCGGCACTTGCCTGGAAAAAACGCAACATGTACCCCCCCTGCAGGGCGGGGTTTGTTCTTTGTCAGTTGAAGATTACCTATGCCTCTACACCGCCGTACCCCGCCCCTTTCCTCGCTGCAGGTGCCCGCGCTCGGCGCCTGCCTGTTGAGCAGCCTGCTGACCGTCAGCCTGCCAGCCCAGGCCGAGCAGACCGCCGCCAGCACGCGCTGGGTCAGCGATAGCCTGACCAGCTTCGTGCGCAGTGGCCCGACCGACGGTTACCGCATCGTCGGCACACTCAGCTCCGGGCAGCAGGTCGAGCTGCTCGGCAGCCAGGGCGACTATAGCCAGGTGCGCACCCCCAATGGCAATGCCGTGTGGATTCCCAGCCGCGACCTGCAGAGCGTCCCTAGCCAGGCCGAGCGTCTGCCACAACTGGAACAGCAGGTAGCGCAACTGTCTGCCGAGCTGGCCGGCATCGATGATAACTGGAAGGCCCGCGTGCAGGGCATGCAGGAGACGCTGGACTCACGCAAGGCGCTGATCGACGACCTGCAAGCCACCCGCACCAAGCTGAACGCCGAACTGACCAGTGCCCGCTCGCAACTGCGCGATGCCCAGGCCCAACTGGGTGCGGAACAACAACAGGTGCTGATGCGCTACATGGTCTACGGTGGCGGCATAGCCGGAGCAGGTCTGCTGCTGGGACTGATCTTGCCGACCCTGCTGCGCGTGCGCCGCAAGCGCAACGATCAATGGATATAGGCCTGTCGAGTCCCCTCTCGACACCAGCACGTGCAGGGCACTGCATTGGGCGTGACCGCACACATATAGATCGAGGCGATTAAGATATTTGCCCCGATTAGATCAGACAGGAAGGAATGCGATGCTGATTCTGACTCGTAAGGTGGGTGAAACCCTGATGGTAGGTGACGAAGTGACAGTAACGGTGCTGGGCGCGAAGGGTAATCAGGTGCGCCTCGGCATCACTGCTCCGCAGGATGTTGCAGTACACCGCGAAGAAATTTACCAGCGTATTCAGAAGCAGAAAAATGACCTGTCAAGCAGCTGATTTGGTTAAATTTTTCATGAGGCAGCGGGTTGCCTTGTGATTTAGCGGTTGAGCCAATACCATGCAACGCTTGGATTGATGTAACTCAGGATAATCAGTATGCGCTCCCTTCTTTGGCTGCCCCCGTTGTTTGTTGCCGCATCCGTGTCTCTGCTGGCAGAGGCTGCCGCTGAGCAGCCGGATCAGAGCGCCACCTTCTCTGCCGGCCAGTGCTGGGTCAACGCGCCCATCAAGCCGCGCCCCTTGCACGAGCAAGTGGAAGTCGTGTTGCAGGAATCCAGCGTCAGGTATTCCGTTGCCCCGGCGCAGCTCAGAGAAGGCGTGCAACAGGTGGTCACCCGTGAGGGCACCAAAACCTATCGCGTGGTACCCGCCACCTTCAAGCAGGTGACCGAACAGGTCCTGGTCAAACCCGAAACCCAGCGCTCCGTGGTAGTGCCCGCCGTCTACGAGTCACGCGAAGCGGTGCTGACCGTGGAGGAGGCCAAGACAGTACTTGAGCCCTGCCAGGCAGCAGGTACCCGCTTCGGCAACAGCGGTGCGATGGCGTTCTGCGCCACGGAAATCCCCGCCAGAGAAGAGATCGTCCAAGTCAACGTGCTGGTCGAGCCTGAAACCACCCGGTTGATCACTGAGCCAGCAGTGTACGAGAGCGTTACCCGCTGGGTAGTGGACCAGCCCGCGCGGGTCGTCGAAGTGACCACCGAGCCTCAGCTGGCCACGGTAGCCAAGGTGGAAACAGTCACCCCGGAACAAGTCCAGCAGCGCACCGAGCCTGCAGTGACCCGCACCATGAATATCACCAAGTACCAGGGCGAGCCGCAGATTGTGCTCAGACGCGCAGTATGTGATTCGGACCTGCAACCTGCATTGATCAGCCGCCTGCAGGCAGCACTCAGTTCCAGGGGCTACAGCCTCGGCAACATCGACAGCAAGCTTGGTCAGCGCACCATTGCCGCGCTGTCGGACTATCAGGCCGACAACGGCCTGGCGATCGGTGCCGTGACCTACGAGAGC
>JAVEVZ010000332.1:0-3220 GCA_034004805.1 Spongiibacteraceae bacterium
GGCTGGTCCCCGACGCCTCGCGCACCTCGCCCCAGCAGTCCGCACTGAAGCGCAGCTGCCGGCCACCGGCCGCGGCTGCAGCCGGCGGCGCGCCAGACGCGCCAGCGGGCACGGGCGACGGGAGCGCCATGTCCTCAGAGCCAAGCCCCGTTTCGCGGGGTTCTGCGCCCGAGCCGTCCAGTGCCGCCAGCGATAACAACCCTGGCGGCACTGACGGTGCGTACTCTGTCAGGCCATTGTCGTCCAGTACCTGCTCGGCCGGCAGCTCGCTGCTATCACTCCCTGCAGCCGGTCCCTCCGGACCCTGCTGGTCATATTCGCCCGGCCCTGCGGATTGCCCGGGCTCAATGGACAGCGCAGGTTCATCGACCACCACCGCGGCATCCACCGGCGTGGCCGGTGCGCTTGTCAGCCAGTTGATGACGCCCCAGGCCAGCAACGCCGCAACCAGACCCAGCAAGGCCCGCCGGGGGCCGCTGATGCGACGACGGGCGGCCTTGCGCAGGTTGCTGGCCGGGGGCGTCTGCTGGCGCTGGAGGGTCTCGAACGCTTCCAGCAGCGGGCCCTCCGGCAGTTGCAGCAGTCGCGCATAGGCGCGCAGATAGCCGCGCACAAAGGTGCTGCCCGCCATCTGATCGTAGCGATCGCTCTCCAGCGCAACGACCTGGAAGCGCAGCAAGCGCAGGGCCTCCATGACGTCGTCCTGGCTCAGGCCGGCCGCTTCGCGAGCACGCCGCAACCGGGCACCGGGACTGTCGTCGGGCGATGCGGTGTCAGCGCCCGGTATCGGTTCATTTACCATAGATGCTCAGGTACGCGAGATACTCTTTGGAGTGCGGGTACAGATTCTTGAGCGCCAGCGCATAACTGTCGCGGGCGTTGTAGTCCTTGAACTGGTCCGCCAGTCTCAGGCCCAGCCACAGGCCGCGCGCCGATTGCCGCTTCGCCTGGCTGCGGTAGAACTCGTAGTGCTGCTGTGCCTCGCCGTACTTGCCCAGCGTATACAGCACGCTCGCCAGCTCAAAGGAGGTGGCGGCATTGCTGCGATCCATCAGCCAGGCGCGCCGGAAGGCGTCTTCCGCCAGCTCAAACTTGCCCAGCGCAACCCGCGCCGTACCCAGGTTGGTGAACGCGGAATCCCGGCGCTCATAGAGCAGGTCGTCGGTGACCTTGGCGAAGGCTTTCTCGGCGTCCTCGTAACGCTTCTGGGACATCAGGAACAGGCCGTAATTGAAGCGGATACGGGAATCGTCGGACTTTAACCGCAGCGCGGATTTATATTCCTGCTCCGCCAGCTCCAGTTCACCCGTATTCTGGAACACCAGCGCCAGGGTTTCGTGTACCGACGGGTCATTCTTGTCGATCTCCATCGCTCTTTTGAGATGATGCTTCGCCATATCCCAGTTGCGTTGCTGGACATAGCCCCGCGCCAGCTGCACGGAGTACTCCAGCGCTTTTTCCTTGTCCTTCTTTTCGGTGAACACGCCTTTTTCGGTGGTAACACAAGCTGCCACCAGCGTGGTCATCGCCAGAACCGCCAGCCATTTGCACACATTTGTCATAGACATCCCTGACACCATAAGGTCCTCACTGAACCCGGATGATTTGCTGTTCATCGGCCGCCCGGTAGCGTTCGGCGCGACGGGTACGGTCCACAACCTGCCCCACCAGCTGGCCGCAGGCCGCGTCGATATCATCGCCCCGCGGCGTGCGCACCGTGGTGGTAAACCCCGCGTCCGCCAGCACCTGCCAGAAGCGCGACACGGCATTGCCGCTGGGCCGCCGGTAGTCCGACTGGGAGAAGGGGTTGAAGGGAATCAGGTTGATCTTGCACGGGAAGCCCGCCAGCAGGGTCGCCAGCTCCTGCGCCAGGGCGGGACTGTCGTTGACGCCGGCGATCAGAGTGTACTCAATCGTGACGACGCGTCGGGTATCCTTCTGCTTGGCCAGATAGCGGCGACAGGCGGCCAGCAGCTCCGCGATGGGATAGCGGCGGTTGATCGGCACCAGTTCATTGCGCAGCGCGTCGTTGGGCGCGTGCAGCGATACCGCCAGCGAAACCTCGCTGACGTCGCCCAGCCTGTCCAGCGCGGGCACCACGCCCGAGGTGCTGAGGGTCACCCGGCGCTTGGAAATGCCGTAGCCAAAATCGTCCAGCATCAGGTCCATGGCGTCCACCACGTTGTCGAAATTGAGCAGGGGCTCGCCCATGCCCATCATCACGACATTGGTGACCACTCGCGCCTTGCCGGGCCTGAAGCCGTCGAAGGAGCGTATCGCCAGCCACACCTGGCCGATGATCTCGGCGGCGCTGAGATCGCGCTGAAAACCCTGCTTGCCCGTGGAGCAGAAACTGCAGTCCAGGCTGCAGCCCACCTGGGACGACACGCACAGGGTGCCGCGCTCGCCGTCGGGGATAAACACGGTTTCGATCAGGCCGCCGCCCTCGACCCGGATGGCCCATTTGCGCGTGCCATCGGCGGAGTCGTGCTGGCTGACGATTTCGGGGGCGCGGATCTCGGCGAGCTCAGCCAGTCTGGCGCGAAGATTCTTGCCCAGATTGGTCATGGCCTCGAAGTCATCGACGCCGTGGTGGTGTACCCACTGCAGAATCTGCTGGGCGCGGAATGGCTTCTCGCCGATGGAAACGAGAAAGGCCGCAAGCTTGGGCCGGCTCATGCCCAGCAGGTTGACGCGTGCGCTGTGTTCGCTCCGTTCTATGCCCATGCTATGCCCATGGCCGACTCAATCACTCATCACGAGCGCGGACAGATATCGCTGGCCGCAAAGAAGAAACTGATTTCACGCGCCGCCGACGCGGCGGAATCAGAACCGTGTACCGCATTGGCATCGATGGAATCGGCGAAGTCCGCGCGGATCGTGCCCGGTGCCGCGTCCTTGGGGTTGGTGGCCCCCATCAGCTCGCGGTTTTTGGCCACCGCACCCTCGCCTTCCAGCACCTGCACTATCACCGGCCCCGAGGTCATAAACTCCACCAGCGCGGCAAAGAACGGCCGCCCGCGGTGCTCGGCGTAGAAGCCCTCCGCCTGCTCCCTGCTCAGGCGCAGCATGCGCGCAGCGGCGATGCGCAGACCGGCGGATTCAAAGCGTGCGTAGATCTGCCCAATGGCGTTTTTGGCTACGGCGTCGGGCTTGATGATGGACAGGGTGCGGTCATCGGACATGTGGACTCTCCGGGATCACGGAAAAGGGCCTGAGC
>JAVEVZ010000333.1:0-3208 GCA_034004805.1 Spongiibacteraceae bacterium
TTCATCATGCGGGGACGTGCCCAGGCCGCGCTGGTCGCGATACTGGGTATTGGCTCGGTATGGCTGGCGTGGCTGGGGATCGCAGCAGTGGCGCTGGTCACGCTGCGGCGGGGCAGTGGCGAAGGTATCTACCTGCTGCTGTGGGCCCTGTTGCCGGCCGGGGTGATCGCCGCGGTTGGCAACGATATCGGCCCGGTGGGTACCCTGGTAACCACAGTGGTGATGGCACTGGTATTGCGCAATACGGTGTCCTGGCCGTCCACCCTGCTGGCTGGCGTGGTGGTGGCAGTGCTGTTTGGCTTCGCGTTGCAGGTATTGGGCGCAGACTACCTGGCCGGCCTGCGGGCCCTGTTCGACGAGTTGTTCACGCAGATGCGCAGCCAGCTCGACGACGGCCAGGGCGCGCTGCTGAAAAGCCCGGAGGTGCTGCAGATCGCGGGCCTGCTGGGCCTTAGCAATCTGGCCAGCAGCGTGGCCTGCCTGTTACTGGCGCGCTGGTGGCAGTCCCTGCTGTACAACCCCGGCGGGTTCCGCAGCGAGTGGCTGGCGTTGCGTCTGTCGCCAGTGGCGGTCGCGGCACTGCTGGGTCTGGCTGCGGTGCTGATCGCGCTGGGGCAGCCGTACCGGTTCTGGGTACTGCTGCCGGTCGTGCCGCTGATACTGGCTGGCTTTGCGCTGGCACATGCAGTCGCCGCGCGGCGCGGCTGGGGCGGTGGCGCGCTGGTGCTGTTTTATCTGGTCTGGTTGCTGGTGGACTGGGCCAAGCTGGCGCTGCTTGTGGTGGCAGCGGCGGACAGCTGGCTGGACCTGCGGCGTCGGGTCAAGCCCAGGCTGAACAAAGCAAACAAGGATTGAATATTGCCCGAGCGTTGCTCGGGTGAACTGACCGGCGGCCGCGACACTGTCACTGGCTGCCACAGAGAGGTTGATGACCATGCAAGTCATTCTGTTGGAAAAAGTAGGCCGTCTGGGCAATCTGGGCGACCAGGTCAACGTCAAGTCGGGCTTTGGCCGCAATTTCCTGATCCCCCAGGGCAAAGCGGTCTCGGCGACGCCCGCCAATATCGAGGCGTTCGAAGCCCGCCGCGCCGAACTGGAGGCCGCTGCGGCCGCCCAGGTGGCTGCTGCCCAGGCCCGCGCCGACCAACTGGCCGAACTGGCGGTAACCATCGCCGTGAAAGCGGGCGACGAAGGGCGCATGTTCGGCTCGATCGGCACCCGCGATATCGCCGATGCGGTCTGCGCGGCGGGCGTCGAGGTCAGCAAGGCCGAAGTGCGTCTGCCCGACGGCGTGATCCGCGAACTGGGCGAGTTCGATATCGATATCCAGCTGCACTCGGACGTGACCCAGGTCATCAAGCTGAGCGTCGTCGCCGAATAAGCGCGGCCCCCGCAGCGTGGCTGCTAAGCCGCCGTGTAGCGAGCGCTCACGGCGGTTTTGCTGTGCGCCGGCCGGATGCCCGGTATCGCGGGCTGCTGCGCGCGGGGACTGCTGAGTCCATCCGCGGTGCTTTCCATCGGTCGCCCAATCCCTCAGAATTCTCCCCCACCGTTTCCGGTTGGCCTGGGCACATCCAGAGCAGAGACCTGAACAGTCAATCTGAGTCAATCTGAATAAAACCCGTGGAAGCATCCCTGTCAGCAGTGAACAGTTCCGGGCGCAGCGAGGACTTCGACCTCGACCGCCTCAAGGTCCCGCCCCACTCGGTGGAGGCGGAGCAGTCGGTGCTGGGCGGCCTGATGATCGCTGGAGATGCCTGGGACGCGGTGCTGGACCTGGTGGCCGAGAGCGATTTCTACCGGCCTGAACACCGGATGATGTTTCGCCAGATGCTCAAGCTAGTGGATGCGGGCCAACCCATCGATGTGGTGACTCTGGCCGAATCCCTGAACAGCAGCGGCGAGCTGGAGCGTGCCGGCGGCCTGGCCTACCTCGCCGAGGTGGCCGGCAATACCCCCAGCGTCGCGAATATCCGCGCCTATGCCCGGGCGGTGCGCGAGCGCGCCAACCTGCGTGCACTGATCCGCGCCGCCCACGAAATTGCCGACAGTGGCTTCAGCCCGGAGGGTCGCAGCAGCGAAGAGCTGCTGGACGAGGCTGAGCGCCGCATCATGCAGATCAGCGAGGCGCGGCCCGCCGGCGGTGGCCCGGAGCCCGTCAACCCGTTGCTCAAGCGCACCATTGACCGCATCGACGAACTGTTCAACAGCGACTCCCATATCACGGGGATTACCACCGGCTTTGTCGAGCTGGACGATCGCACTGCCGGCCTGCAGCGCGGTGATCTGGTGATCGTCGCGGCGCGGCCCTCCATGGGCAAGACCGCGTTCTCCATGAACCTGGTGGAAAACGCGGTGCTGGCCCAGCCAAAACCGGTGCTGGTGTTCTCCATGGAGATGCCGGCCGAAGCGCTGATTATGCGGATGATGTCGTCTCTGGGCCGCATCGACCAGGGCCGGATCCGCACCGGCAAGCTGGAGGAAGAGGACTGGCCCAAGCTGTCGGCCGCGGTCAACAAGCTGCAGGGCAAGCCCCTGTTTATCGACGACAGCGCGGCCCTGACGCCCACGGAGGTGCGCGCCCGCGCGCGGCGCATCGCCCGCGAGCACGGCGAACTGGGCATGATCATGGTGGACTATATCCAGTTGATGCAGGTGGCGGGCAGTACCGAGGGCCGCACCGCGGAAATCTCCGAGATATCCCGCTCGCTGAAGAGCATCGCCAAGGAGTTCAACTGCCCGGTGGTGGCGCTGTCCCAGCTGAGTCGCGCGGTCGAGCAGCGCCCCAACAAACGTCCGGTCAACTCGGACCTGCGCGAATCCGGCGCCATCGAGCAGGACGCGGACGTGGTCATGTTCCTGTACCGCGACGAGTACTACAACGAAGACTCCCCCGACAAGGGCATCGCCGAGGTGATCATCGGCAAGCAGCGCAACGGCCCCACCGGCACCGCCCGACTGGCGTTCATCGGCCAGTACACCCGCTTCGAGAACCTGGCGCGGGGCTACGACCAGGCCGATTTCGGCGATTGATTGACCCGAGGCGCCCTGCTGCCCTGCCGGTGTAGCGGCCGACAGCGACCGTCGACATAGTTGACAGTCAGGGGCCCGCGGCTGCGGTTGTAGCCTCGCAAGTCCAGCATTGGTGCCGGTTTTTACCGGATGGCATTAAATGTGCTTGATGGTCGGCATCGCCAGTGGGCAGATC
>JAVEVZ010000334.1:0-3205 GCA_034004805.1 Spongiibacteraceae bacterium
GCGCAGAACAGGGCCGGCCAGAGCCAGCCCGGAACCGGCCTGCACCGCGCCATCGACGGACCGTCAGCGAACCGAGCGGGTGAAGGGGAAGATCTTGGTGAAGCCGAGGATGTCGGTGGCCAGCAGCACCATGAAGGTAACGAAGGCCAGGGTGAGGAAGTCGCCGCCGGCGGGCAGCTGGTCGAGATGCTGTGCGAGCTGATTCACCTCGGCGTCGGTCAGCGCCTCGACCCGGGCCAGCGCGGTGGCGCGGTCGAGTCCCTGCTCCTGCAGCAGGGCGGCGACGTCTTCGCGTCCCAGCAGATCGCGCAGCTGCTGGCGGGCATCGGCGGCGGGTGCAACAGGCTGCATTGTGGCGACGCTGCTCGTATCGATCAGCGCGGCATGAACCGGGGCGATCGGCAGCCACAGGGCGGCCAGGGTAACCAGCAGGGCGCTGCTGGTGTTGCGCAGAACGGCTTTCTTCATTTCTTGATACTCCTGAACGGGGAAGTCGGGGGGCTGTTGCCGGCGGCAACTGTTTGACGTACGGGCGGTTCTCGGTCCACACATCGCCACCGGCGTCAAAACCCCGGCATTTTTAGCACATCTGTGCAGCGCTTACCTACGTTCAGGCGGCAGATATCTGGCGCTGCCGTCTATGCTGTGGCCCAATGGCGCGCCCTTGCAGAGCGGGGGTTGATCGGGTCTGGCTGGAGCATGGCCGGAGAGAAGTGGGGAATGGGTTGATGACGACACTGCGCTGGACGGCGAACCGGCTTGCCGTCCAAGGCAACGCGATGCGCACTTTGCTGATCGTGGCCGGGGTTGCACTGCTCTATGCCGTGTTCGGCTGCCTCGGTCTGGGCACCGCACCCGCAGAGCAGCCGGTCGGGCTGGTCTGGCCGGCCGCCGGTATCGCCTTCGCCGCGGTCTGGTTGCTGGGGCCGATAGCGGCCCTGGGGGTGGCGCTGGGGTGCATCACCACCTCGCTCGCCACCGGTTCGTCGGTGTTCGCTGTAATGGCCGGGCTCGGCGCCGCGCTCGCGGCATTGGTCGCGCGGGCGTTGCTGCGCCGCTTCGGGGTGCGCGGCACCGGGCTGGAGGAGCCGCGGGCACTGGGGGCCCTGATTCTGGCGGCTATGGTGCTGGGACCGATGGTCAGCGCCAGCAGCGGTGTGCTGGGATTGCTGATCGGCGGCCTCGTCGATATCAGCGAGGCCGCCCGCGTCTGGCTGGTCTGGTGGAGCAGCGATGCCACCGGGGTGCTGCTGGTGGCGCCGCCACTGCTGGCCCTGGCGCTGCCCCGGTCGCCGCGGCTGAGCCCGCTGCGCTGGCTGGAGCTGGCGCTGGTGATCGCCTGCGCGGCCACCTTCTGCCTGCAGCTCTTCGTGCTCCACAGCTGGCCGCAGACGCCCCCCGTAGCCTTTCTCGGCGTGCTGCCCCTGGCCTGGGCGGCCCTGCGCTTCAGTTTTACCGTAGTCTGCTGGCTGACGCTGGGACTGTGCAGTGCCGTCGTTGCCGCCACGCTCAACGGTCATGGCCTGTTCCTGCGGGATGATTTTCAGCTCACTCTGACGTACCTGCACGCCTTCGTGGTATCCATGGCCGGCGTCGGCCTCGCCCTCGGCTCAGCGATTTCGGCCTTGCAGCGCTCCCTGGCGCAGCTGGCGATCAGCGAGGGACGCTTCCGCGAACTGGCGGACGCCGCCCCAATGATGATCTGGACCAGCGACGCGGCCGGCCGCTTGGACTACTTCAGTCGAGCCTGGTTCGACTTCATGGGCCTCGCGCCCAACCAGGGTGAGATCGCCGATGCCTGGCTGGCGGGGCTGCACCCCGAGGACCGCGTCCCCATGCAACAGCAGGCGCGGCAGCTGCGCGCGGTACCGGCGTCCTACCAGCGGGAGTACCGCTTTCGGCGGGGCGACGGCGTCTACCGCTGGCTGCTGGATACCGGTAAGCCCCGCTTCGGCCCCGACGGCGAACTGCTGGGCTTCGTCGGCTCCTGCGTCGATATCTCCGCCCGCAAGGTGGCGGAGGCCCGCCTGCATGGTCAGGCCCACCTGCTCAACCAGTTGATCCTGGATATGCCCCTGGGCCAGTTGCTGGGCGAATTGGTGCAGTTCATCGAAGCCCAGGCGCCGTGGCTGCGCTGCTCGGTGCTGCTGGCGGACCTTGAGCGGGGCGTGCTGCGCAATAGCGCCGCCTCGTCGCAGCTGCCGCTGGCCTTCTTGCAGAGTGTCGACGGGCTCGCCATCGCCGAGGGCGCCGGCACCTGCGGCACCGCGGCCGCACGGCGCCGGCCGGTGGAGGTGGCCGATGTCGCCAGCAGCCCGCTGTGGCGGGATTTTCGCCGACAGATGGCGGACTTCGACTGGCTGCGCGCCTGCTGGTCCACACCATTCATGGCGGGCAGCGGCGAGCTGTTGGGCACCTTTGGTGTCTTCTGTGACCAGGCACGCCTGCCATCCGCGGAGGAGCGCGAGCTGATCCAGGTCGCCTCCTCACTGGCCGCAGTGGTGGTGCAGCGCTCACGTGAAGCGCAGGAGCTGCGCAAGAGCGAGGCGAGCCTGCGCGCCACCTTCCAGCAGACCGCCATTGGCGTGGCCCAATTCAACATGGAGGGGCGCTGGCTGCGGGTCAACCAGCGCTTCTGCGACATCGTTGGTTACCCCGCCGACGAGCTGACCGGGCTCGACGCGGGGGTGCTGCTCCACCCTGATGACAGTGCCGATGATCTGGTCGCCAGGCAGCGCCTGCTCGACGGTGAGTGCGAGCATGTGGCGACGGAGCTGCGCTACCTGCGCCGGGGGGAGGGGCCGGTCTGGGTCAAGCGCTGGCTGTCGCTGGTGCGGGGCGCGGACGGCGGCGCCGAGCACTTCATCGTGCTGGTGGAGGATATCGCGGAGCACAAGCGGGCGGAGGCGGAGATCGAGCGGCTGGCCCACTACGACTCGCTCACCGCACTGCCCAACCGGCGGCTGTTCCTCGATCGTCTGAATCACGGCCTGCGCCTGGCCAATCGTAACGGTCAATCCGGCGCGCTGCTGTTCATCGACCTCGACCATTTCAAGCACCTCAACGATGCCCGTGGCCACCATGCCGGCGACATGCTGCTGAAGCAGGTCGCGCTGCGGCTGCGCACCAGCCTGCGCGATGAGGATACGGTGGCGCGGCTCGGTGGCGACGAGTTTGTGGTGTTGCTCGAAAACCTCGGCGCCGC
>JAVEVZ010000335.1:0-3186 GCA_034004805.1 Spongiibacteraceae bacterium
AGACGGGAGTCGCCGGGCGGGTAACGTGCGGCGTCCAGCGTCAGACGTCAGACGTCAGACGTCCATCCGGCCCCCGCCAGGGTCAGTGCGCGCTCCAGCAGTGCGCGAACGCCGTTGACCCGGGAGACGCTGAGATGGCGTGCAAGGCCCGCGGCCTCGAAGGCGGCTTCGGTATCCAGGGCCGCCAGCGCCGCGTCGTCGCGGTCGTCGATCAGGCTCAGCAGCAGGGCTGCCAGGCCGCGCACCAGGCGGGCGTCGCTGTCGATGCGGAACCGATGGCGGCCATCAATCTTCTGGTGGGCAATCCAGGTGGCGGACTCGCAGCCGTCGACGCGGTAGCGCTCGATGCGCAGATCCGGCTTGGTGCTGATCTGCTGGGCCCACTGCATCAATTGCTTTTGCTTTTTCTGCCAGCCCGGCAGAGCGCACAGCGCCGTCAGCGACACCCCCTCCAGCGCATCGAATGCCCCCGCCTGCTCGACCCGTCGCGCGGTGCATGACGCGCCGCGCAGCGCCTCGTCGATGGCAGCCACCAGGCGGTCGATGTCATCGCGGTCGGTATACCCCGCAATCGATGCCCTGAGGCTGGGCCGACCGGCCACCCGGTCCATCAGAGGCTGGGCGCAGTGCCGGCCCAGGCGCAGGGCGATATCCCGCGCATCCAGCCAGGCGGCCAGGTCCGACTCGTGCAGGCCGGTGTCCGGCGCCAGGACAAAGTTGGCAATCCCGAGGTTGTGATCGGGACTCGATAACAGCAGCAGACCGGGCAGTGCCTGTAGCTGCTGATGCAGGTAGTGAATCAATGCCGTTTCGTGGGTCCGCATCGCAGCGCGGTCCTGCCCGGCCAGAAAATCAAAACAGGCTCGCAGCCCGGCGATGGCCGCCAGGGGCGCCGTGCCGGTTTCGAAGCGCTGGGGCGGGGCGGCGAACTCACTGCTGAACAAACCCACCGTGCGTATCATCTCTCCCCCCGCCTGCCAGGGCGGCAGCGCTGCCAGGCGGCTCGCACGGCCATAGAGCAGGCCAACGCCGGTGGGACCGTAAAACTTGTGGGCCGAACACACCAGAAAATCGCAACCCAGGGCCTGCACATCCAGCGGCGCATGGGCCGCCAGCTGCGCGGCATCGAGTATCCACGGCACGCCCTGCCCCGCCAGCAGCGCGGCGACGCCGCTGAGATCCGTGACTGCGCCCAGCGCGTTGGACGCTGCAGTTATGCTCACCAGGCGCGTGCGCGGATTGATCAGCGCCGCGAGCTGCGAGGTGTCGGGCGCGCCGTCGCGCGGCGGCAGAAACCGCAGCACCAGCCCGTGGCGCTGGGCGGCGAGCTGCCAGGGCACCAGGTTGGCGTGGTGCTCCGCCTCGCTGAGCACGATCTCATCGCCGGCGGAAAAACCGCTGCAGAGGCTGTAGGCCAGCAGGTTCAGGGCCTCGGTGGCGCCGCGGCAGAACACGATTTCCGACGCCTGGGCAGCGCCCAAAAACTGCGCCGCGGCCTGCCGGCAATCCTCCAGCATCGCTGTAGCCGCCCGCGCCAGGCGATGGCTGGCGCGGTGGGCATTGGCGTTGTGCTGCAGATAAAAATCCGTCAGGCCCTTAATCACC
The DNA here is from genome assembly GCA_034004805.1 of Spongiibacteraceae bacterium. Lineage (GTDB taxonomy): Bacteria > Pseudomonadota > Gammaproteobacteria > Pseudomonadales > CAMLJR01 > JAVEVZ01. The sequence continues at coordinate 1,606 of JAVEVZ010000335.1, forward strand.
GCAGCGGGCCGCTGGGTGGTGGCGGCGTTGTCCAGATACACCAGGCCGTGGTTCTCGGGGTGCTGAAACAGCGGAAAATCGCGCTTGAAGCGCGCCGGATCAAAGCGCATGGCAGGGTCAGGCCAGTTGGAACAGATGACGGCTATTGTCGGTGGTCTGCGCCGCGATGTCAGCGACGGATACGCCCTTCAGCGCCGCCAGCGCCGCGGCCACCTCGGGCACGAACTGCGGCAGATTGGGCTGCCCCTGGCGGCCGTTGAGCGGCATATCCGGCGCATCGGTTTCCAGCAGCAGAGCTTCCAGCGGCATCTCAGCCAGCGTGTTGCGGGTCTTGTTGGCGCGCGGGTAGGTAATGGTGCCGCCCACGCCGAGATAGAAGCCCAGCGCCCAGTACTCCCGGGCCAGCTCGCGGCTGCCACTGAAGGCGTGCAGCACGCCACCCCGCGGCGGACGGTGCTGCTTGAGCAGGCGCAGCAGGGGGTTGTGGGCGCGCCGGCAGTGCAGGATCAACGGCAGCTCAAGCTCGACGGCCAGCGCGAGCTGCGCCGCCAGCAGGCGCTCCTGCTCCGCAAGCGGCGTGTCGATCACCAGGTCCAGGCCACACTCGCCTATCGCCACCCCGCCATGCCGCGCCTGCCACGCGTACAAAGCGTCGGCCAGTCGCGCGGGGTCGCGCGTTTCGACATCCCAGGCCGTGATCCACATCGGGTGCAGGCCGGCGGCAATGGCGACACCCGCAATCCCTGCACGGCCTTCGCTGCCATCGCGCAGCGCCAGCAGGGTCGCCCACTGCGCCGGCACCACACCGGGCACCACAATCCGCCCGACACCCGCTACTTGCGCTGCCGCCGCAGCGCCGGCCGGGTCCTCGAGAAAATCCAGATGGCAATGGCTGTCGATAAATTCCATGGACCGTCAATTCCAAGCCGCTGTCGCACACGCGGACCCTGCGCCTCTGCGCCTCTGCGTCTCCCGTCTCCCGTCTCCCGTCTCCCGTCCCGCTTCTCCCCTCTTATTCTATTCATACCGCCAGCGTTTGGCCGGCGCCATGCCCTCGCCGTACTCGATATGCTGCACATCAAACCAGATCGGCAGCAGATGCTTGACGTAGAACGCCCGGGTCACCACCCCACTCTCCACCAGATCGTCGTACTCCTTGATCTGTATGCGCGGGTCCTTCGCCTGCATCTGTTTGGCCTTGACCAGCAGCGCATCCACCTCCGCGCGGGAATCGAACAACAGGCCCAGGTGGTCATAGCCGGGGGACGACATGGGCCTGGGGCTTTCCGCCAGCAGGATAAACTGGCTGACCTCCTCGTCCAGCATCAACAGCAGCGCCTTCTGGTCCATGATCTCAAGTTCCATGGTGTTCCAACCAAACAGCGCGTGGTAGAAATCGTGGATTTCCCGCTTCAGCGCGGGCGTCAGCTTGCCCTCGCCAAAGGTCAGTTCCAAATGGTTGAGCCGCATGCAGATCTCCTCGCCGGATAGGGGTATGGGCGCTCACCATAGCAGGCCGGCGCGCGGCCAATCTTACCTGCAGATTACAGTGTGGGCGGGGCGCTGCTGCTTCCAGGCCAA
>JAVEVZ010000336.1:0-3182 GCA_034004805.1 Spongiibacteraceae bacterium
GTGCAGCGGGCCCAGCAGCGAGCGCTCGTCGTGCAGCGGCGTATCGAAGTACAGCAGTGAATCCCGCTCATCCAACACCACCACATCGGCGCGGTCCTCGCGGCGCAGATAGAAGAGCTGCACGACCCCGGCCAGGCCCGTCTGGCTGATGGCCGCCAGTGCCGAGGCCGGCAGGCAGTAGCGGTCCAGCACGATGGGACTGTAGGTGTTCTGCAGGCGGCCCAACTGCTCGGTCAAGGCCGCCTGGCCGGGCGCCTGGTGGACGGTGGGCTTGCCGTCGATAAACTGCAGCACATAGAACTCGCGCTGGATTTCCAGCACATAGCGCGCGCTGGGCGGGCGGGTACCGGAGTAATAACAGGCGATGACATCGCGAAACAGCTCCGCAACCCGCGCCGCGATGGCCTGGGGCCGGGTCGGGCAGAAGCACTGCACGTCCAGCCGCGGCAGGCCGGCGTCGGTGCCCGGCGGCAGCAGTTGCAGGTAGTCCTTGAGGCAGTTGATCAGCGCGTGGGGGCCGCCGTAGTGGCGGGTGCTGACCTCGCCCCAGCTGTTGACGGTGACCTGCTCCACGCTCAGCACCAGGTTGTCCCGGAAACCGCTGTAGCCCAGGCTGTCGGTCCGGTCCGACAGGCGCTCCACGCCGCGGGCGTGGACATGGGCCAGCGGGTCGCTGCCGACATTGATCAGCAACAGGATCTGGGTCGGGTGGCTGGGCCGGCTGAAACCTTCCTGGGACAGACCCTGCTCACTGCGCGGCGGTGGCAGGGCGCGGCGCAGGGCGCGGATGATGTGCTGCAGCTCCAGTTCGCTGACGCCGTGCTCGGGGCCGCCCAGACGCACCTGAGTGTCGTGGCTCAGCAGGCCGTTGAGATGACTCCAGGCCAGCAGTGCGATCAGGTTGTCGGCGCGTTTCAGCGGCGCGCTGCGCGGCAGCTCGCGCGGGGCTAGAGGTTCCGGCACCACGGCCCACACGGTCTGGTCCTCGCGGGCGCCGGGCAGCGGATAGAAGCTCAGTTCGGGCTCGGCGAGATTGGGAGCGATCCCGGGATTGACCCATTCCACTTTGCCGGCGCGGCGCTCGAAGGCCGCGTACAGCTTGCGACCCAGTACGGTCATCTCCTGGGCGTTGATGGCGCTGGTGGCCTGGCTGCGGCGCGCAAACTCCACCAGAAAGCGGTAGCTGTTGGTGAGCTCGCGCACCAGCTCTTTCTGCTCGGCCATCACCCGGTCAATCCTCCAGCGGGGTCGCGCATCGAGGTTGGCGAGGTGAGCCTGATCCCAGCCCCATTCCCTGATCAGCTTTTCCATCAGCAGGCGCTGCCAGGATTTGCTGGGCCCCTGGGGCCGCCGCGACAGGGCTTTGCCGACCTTGAAGTAAAAACAGCGGCGCACCAGTTCCAGGCGCTTCAGCTCGCCGCGGGCCAGCAGGTAGCGCTCGAGCTTGCGGTACACCATGACATAGGGGTCCAGCTCGTCGATATCCTGGACCTCGGCGTAGACCCCACGCTTGAACACCTTGCTGAGCGGTTCCACGTGGGGGTATTCGGCGGCGTAGACCTCGGTCAGCAGCAGCTTGATCACTGATTTGTAGGGCGAGTCGATGGCCTTGTACAGCTGCCAGACTCCGGCGCCCACGAACTCCCCGGCGGGGATATGGGCGACGCCGCCGAAGTCCACAGTGGCGTCGGGGCGCACAAAGCGCTTGCCGCGCAGGGTGTCCGCGCAATAGTTGTAGTGGACGTCGTCCTCGGGGGGCACCAGCCACCAGATCGGCGCGCGCCCGGCCAGCAGCAGGCCGGTGCGGTAGAACTCGTCCAGCAGCAGGTAGTGCTGGCTGGAGCCGCAGTCCTCGGTGGACAGGGCTTCGCGCTGGCCCAGGCGAAAGCGCTCGTCGGCCATCAGGAAGAAATGCGCTTCCAGGCCCAGCTCCCGGGCCCAGCGGCTGATGCCCTCGCACTTGCGGCGCAGCAGCGTCTCGGCCTCGCTGTCGAAGCTGGCGGGGTGGCACACCCAGATATCGAAATCCGACAGGCTGGACTGCGCCACGGTGCCGCAGGAGCCCATCAGAAACAGGCCCTGGATATCGCAGCGCGGGTTGGGCTCGCGGCGGTAGACAAAGCTGCGCGCCAGGCGCTGGGCGCGGGCCAGGTCCAGCTTGCCGGGTAGGTAGTCGCTGACGCCGCAGGGCGTCTGGTGCGACACATAGCCCGGCAGCATCGGGTGATTGACGTGGAACAGCAGCGGCAACAGGTCGAGAAAGATCTGCTGGCGCCCGGCCAGGGCCGACTTGGTGCGGGCCAGGCGAGCGCGGTTGATCTGCTGGAAGCGTTTCCTGACCTGTTTGAGGCGCTTGCGGTCGACGCCCAGGTCAATCGACGCGATGACGGTATCGGTCGGCGACATGCCCGCAGTATAGGCGGCCGCGGCGCGCGATGCCCGCCCTGCATCGCCTACAATGGCGCGCCACAGGAGTGAGCTCATGCCCGAACTGCCCGAAGTCGAAACCACGCGCCGCGGTATCGCGCCCCATGTCGAGGGCCGGCGTATTGCGCGCCTGACCCTGCGCGAAACCCGGCTGCGCTGGCCAGTGCTGGCGGACCTGCCACAGCGGGCCCGGGGCCAGCGGGTCGGCGCGTTGGCGCGGCGCGGCAAGTACCTGCTGATGCCGGTGGGCGAGGCGACCCTGATCTGGCATCTGGGCATGTCCGGCAGCCTGCGGCTGTGCGACCCCGCGCTGGCGCTGCGCAAGCACGACCACCTGCTGTTGGACATGGAGGACGGCCACCAGCTGCGCTTCCACGATCCCCGGCGCTTTGGCGCAGCCATCTGGCACGAGGGCGACCCGCTGGCCCACAGCCTGCTCAGCGCACTGGGCCCGGAGCCCCTGGCCGCGGACTTCGACGGCGCCTATCTGTACGCCCGCTCGCGGGGGCGCAGGATTGCGGTCAAGGCCTTTGTGATGGACAGCCAGGTGGTGGTCGGGGTGGGCAATATCTACGCGAACGAGGCGCTGGCGCTGGCCGGTATCGACCCGCGCCGGGCGGCGGGCGCCATCAGTGCGGCGCGCTACCAGCGCCTGGCCCAGGCCATCCGCGAGGTGCTGGCCCGGGCCATCGACCAGGGCGGCACCACCTTGCGGGATTTCGTCAACGGCGTGGGGGAGCCCGGCTACTTCGCCC
>JAVEVZ010000037.1:0-14764 GCA_034004805.1 Spongiibacteraceae bacterium
GGCATAGCTGGCGATATTGAAGGGCACACCGAGAAACAGATCCGCGCTGCGCTGGTAGAGCTGGCAGGACAGCCGGCCCTCGGCGACATAGAACTGGAACAGGGTGTGGCAGGGCGGCAGCGCGGCCTTACCCTGGCGCACGTTGTCGCGCGGGCTCAGGCGCTCATCGGGCAGGTCCGCCGGGTTCCAGGCATTGACGATCAGGCGGCGCGAATCGGGCTTGCGGCGGATCAGATCCAGCAGTTCGTCGATCTGGTCCACCGTGCGCCCGTCCGGGCAGACCCAGCTGCGCCACTGCTTGCCGTACACCGGGCCCAGGTCGCCGTTTTCCAGGGCCCACTCGTCCCAGATACTGACGCCGCGCTCATTGAGCCAGCGGTTGTCGGTGCTGCCGTTGAGGAACCACAGCAGCTCATAGATCACGCTTTTGAGGTGGATCGTCTTGGTGGTCAGCAGCGGGAAGCCCTGGCGCAGGTCGAAGCGCAGCTGGCGCCCGAACACCGAGCGGGTGCCCACGCCGGTACGGTCGGCCTTGTCGACGCCGTTGTCGATCACATCGCGCATCAGGTCGAGGTATTGCTTCATCGGGGTTTAACTCCTGTCACGCCGGCAGGACCACAGCAACAGCGCCAGTCCGGCGGCGATCATCGGCAGCGACAACAGCTGGCCGCGGGTCAGCCAGCCCAGCAGATCGAAGCCGATATGCGCATCGGGTTCGCGGGCGAATTCCACCAGGAACCGCGCCACGCCATAGCCCGCCAGAAACAGGCCGGTGACCGACCAGGTCGGGCGCGGCCGGCTCGAAAACCACCACAGCAGGGCGAACAGCGCCAGTCCTTCCAGCGCCGCCTGGTAGAGCTGCGACGGATGGCGCGCCAGTTGCAGCGGGTCCTGCGGAAACACCATGGCCCAGGGCAGATCCGTGGGTCGGCCCCACAGCTCCTGGCCAATAAAGTTGCCGATCCGGCCGAAGAACAGGCCCAGCGGCACCAGCGGCGCGACAAAGTCGCCCAGCCGACCGGCGTCCACACCCAGGCGGCGCGCATACCACAGCATCGCCACGACCACTCCCAGCAGGCCACCGTGGAAGGACATGCCGCCCTCCCACACCCGCAGCAGCCACAGCGGGTCGTCGAGTACCCGGTCGAAATGATAGAACAGCGCATAGCCCAGGCGTCCGCCCAGCACCACGCCCATGGCGCCGTAGAAAATCAGGTCGTCGACCTGCTGGCGCGCCAGCGGCGAATCCGCCCGTCGACAGCGGCGCACGGCCAGATACCAGGCGCAGCCAAAGCCGGCCAGGTACATCAGTCCGTACCAGTGGACCGCCAGTGGCCCCAGGTGGACGGCGACGGGGTCGAAATCGGGATGCTTCAACATGCTAGAGATTGCGCACTATAAATTGAATGGACACCAGCAATAGAAAGCCGGCAAACAACTGGCGCAGGCGCGCCGATGACAGGCCCTGCGCTGCGCGCGCACCGAAACGGGTCATGGGCGCCGCACTCAGGGCCAGGCCCAGCAGCGCCGGCCAGTAAATAAAGCCGGTGCTCCAGGCGGGCAGCTCGGGCCGCCCCCAGCCCGCCACCAGATAGCTCAGCGCGCCGAATACCGCGATGGGCACCCCACAGGCCGCCGATGCCGCCACCGCCCGCTGCATGCTCAGATTACACCAGTGCAGGAACGGCACGGTGAGGGATCCGCCGCCGATACCGAACAGGCCGGAAAGGCCGCCAAACAGCGCGCCCACCGCCATCATGACACCCGCGCCCGGCACCGTGCGCCCCGGGGTCGGTGTAAACCGGGTGGCCATCTGCAGCGCCACCAGCACACCGAAGCAGCCGAACAGCAACTGCAGCAGGGAACCGCTGAGCTGTCCCGCCAGTTGGCCGCCTGCAAACACACCCAGCGCGATGCCCGGCGCCAGCGCGCGCACGATCCGCCAGTCGACGTTGCCCAAGCGGTGGTGCGCCAGCGCGGAGCTCACCGAGGTGATGATAATGGTGGCCAGGGATGTACCGATGGCCAGCTGGGTCAGCACCGCGGCATCAAAACCCGTCACGGTAAACACCAGGATCAGCACCGGCACGATGATGACTCCGCCGCCGATGCCAAACAGGCCCGCGAGCAGACCGACCACAACGCCGACCGCCAGAAACAGCATTAAGGACAGCATGTCGCAGTCACCCGTGCAAAGCGCGCATTATGCAGAAGCGCTCCGGACAGAGCCAGCCGCGACCCTGCCGCGCGCCCGGCCCGTGCTTTACCATCCACCGTGCGGCGCCAGCGGCATTTGCTTTGTACACGACAGCTGGCCGAGAATGCGCCGCCTGGCGTGCAGCGCGAGCGCACCCGCTGCTTTCGCCCCATTATTTGCTGAACCCAAGACACCCCTATGGAGGGTCTCCGATGTCGATCGACCTGGACAAGATGAGCATTGCTGAACTGGAACAAATCGAAAAAAACGCTGCCGCCATGGTGAGCCGCAAGCGCGAGCAGGCCATCGCCGACGCCCGCCAGCAGGTCAAGCAGATCGCGGCCAGCGTCGGTCTGTCGGTAGAGGAACTGATGGGCGTAAGCAAGCCCCGCACCGCCAAGGCCAAGACCGCCAAGGCCCGCAAGAAGCGCGCCAGCAAGCCGGTGGCCGCCAAGTACCGCAACCCCAAAAAGCCCGAGGAAACCTGGTCCGGGCGCGGTCGCAAGCCCCTCTGGCTGCAGGCTGAGCTCGACAAGGGCAAGAAGCTGGAAAGCTTCGCGATCTAACCGCAGAGCGGCCGCCCGGCACACGCCCGGCGGCGGCCTGCGCTGTCCATGTGCCAGATCCTGTTCGCCCTCGACCGGCACCCCCGCTACCCCCTGGTGCTGGCCGCCAACCGCGACGAGTTCTACGCGCGCCCCAGCGCGCGCGCTGCGTTCTGGCCCGATCAGCCACAGTTGCTGGCCGGCCGCGACCTCAGTGCCGGCGGCACCTGGCTGGGCGCGACCCGCGACGGGCGCTGGGCCGCCGTTACCAACTACCGGCAGGTCACGCAGAATACTGCGCCGCGGTCGCGCGGCGAACTGGTGACAGGGTTTTTGTGCGACAACCCCGACCCCGCAGACTATCTTGCCTCGCTGCTGGCGCGCGCCGACGACTACGCGGGTTTCAATCTGCTGCTGGGAACCCTGAACGGCGTCTGGTTTGCGGACAGCCGCAGCCGGCAGATACGGCGCCTGGAGCCCGGGTTGCACGGCCTCAGCAACGGCGAACTCGACAACGACTGGCCCAAGGTGGTGGAGGGCAAGGCCCGCCTGGCCGCCGCGCTGGTGGATGACGAGCCGGACTGGGCCGCCATTTATGCGCTGATGACCGACCGCGAGCCGGCTGCGACAGAGCGCCTGCCCGATACCGGCATCGGGCTTGAGCGCGAGCGGGCCCTGTCGGCCCAGTTTATTGTCACACCCACCTACGGCACTCGCTGCACGACACTGCTGAGTCGCTCCACCGCCGGCGAGATATGCTTTCAGGAATGGGGGTTTGGCGCGGACGGACAGGCGCAGGAACGCCTGGCTTATCGCTGGCAAACGGGCGCGCCCAGCCTCGATCAACTCCGCTGAAGCATCAATCTACCGGCGGCCGCGGCAGGCGGGTAACCCCGACTTCCGCCAGGGTCTGGTCCAGCGCCTCCTTCACATCCTCGGCACATTCCAGCGTCATCACCCGCGCGAGCAACGCCTGGGCATCCGCAAAACGGATGCCGCGAATCGCGGATTTAACCCGCGGCAGGTTACTGGCGTTCATCGACAGCATGTCGTAGCCCATCGCCAGCAGCAGCAGGGCCGCGCCCGGGTCGCCGGCCAACTCGCCACAGATGCTGACGGTCTTGCCCTCGGTGTGGGCCGCATCCGCGACCCTGATCAGAGCCTGCAACACCGCGGGGTGGTAGATGTGGTAAAGGTCGGCGACCCGCGCGTTGTTGCGGTCCACCGCCAGCAGGTACTGGGTGAGGTCGTTGGAGCCCACTGACAGAAAGGTCACCCGCCGCGCCAGCTCCCGCGCCTGGTACACCGCCGCCGGCACTTCGACCATCACGCCGATGGGGGGCAGCGGACCTTCCAGTCCTTCCTCCACCAGCTCGGCATAGGCGCGGTGAATCAGCTCCAGGGCCTCGTCCAGCTCGCGGACATTGCTGATCATCGGCAGCATGATCTGCAGATTGCCCAGGCCGACATTGGCCTTGAGCATGGCCCGTATCTGCACCAGGAATATTTCCGGGTGGTCCAGGGTCACGCGAATACCGCGCCAGCCCAGGAACGGGTTGTCCTCCTCAATGGGAAAATAGGGCAGCGCCTTGTCGCCCCCCACATCCAGAGTGCGCATGGTCACCGGGCGCGGCGCAAAGGCGGCGAGCTGCTCGCGGTAGATGGCGCGCTGCTCCTCCTCGCTGGGAAAGCGCTCGCGCAACAGAAACGGGATCTCGGTGCGGTACAGGCCAACGCCCTCGGCGCCGCGCTCCAGGGAGCGCGCCACGTCCACCATCAGACCGGTATTGACGCCCAGGGGCAGGCTCACGCCGTCGCGGGTCACCGAGGGCAGGTCGCGCAGGGCTTCCAGGCCCCGGTTGAGCTGGCGCTCCTCCTCGTAGATCGCCATAAACTGGCTGAACAGCTCCGGCGACGGGTTGTAGTGCACGTGGCCGTTGTAGCCGTCGATAATCAGTTCGCTGCCTTCCAGGCGCGTATAGGGCAGGCCGGCGCAGCCCATCACCGTCGGGATGCCCATCGCCCGGGCCAGGATCGCGACATGGGAGTTGCTGGAACCGCGCACCGACACCAGGCCCACCAGACGGCCCTCCGGCACTTCGCCCAGCAGCGAGGCGGTGAGCTCCTCGCCCACCAGTATGGTGGCTTCGGGATACTCCCGGGTGTTGCTGTGGGCAGCCTGCAAATACGCCAGCACCCGCCGCCCGAGATCCTTCACATCGGTGGCGCGCTCCTTGAAATAGGGGTCGACCATGCTTTCGAAATTGCGCACATGCTCCAGCACCACATGGCTCCAGGCGCCCTGCGCCCACTCGCCGGCGCGGATCCGAGCGTCGACCTCGGCGACCAGCGCCCGGTCCTCCAGCATGCGCAGATAGACGTCGAACAGCGCGCGCTCCTCCGCCGCCAGCCGATTGTGCAACTGCGCCGCCAGGGCCTGCATGTCCTTGCGCACCGCCACCAGGCAATCGTGGAAAAACGCCACCTCCCGCTCCACATCCTGACACTGGCGAGTGGGCACGCCGTGCAGATCGGCGTCGCCGCTGACCACCACCGCCTCGCCGATGGCGACCCCGGGAGCGCCGGCAACGCCCTGGAAACGCGCCGCTGGGCGCGGCGCGCTGGAGCCGATCACCGCGCGCACTGCGCCGGTGGCCTGGGCGTGGGCAATGACCCCGCCCAACTGGGCCGAGCAGGTGATCAGGAACGCCTCCTCCGCCTCGTCGAAACGGCGCTGGTCGCGCTGCTGGACCACCAGTACGCCCAGCATGCGGCGCTGGTGGATGATGGGCACGCCAAGGAAGGAGCTGTAGTGCTCCTCGCCGATCCCGGGCAGGAACAGAAAGGCGGGGTGGGCCTCGGCGTGGTCGGTGTTGAGCGGCTCTTCGCGCCGTGCCACCAGACCCACCAGGCCCTCGTCGGGTGCCAGGCTGATCTGGCCGATCAGATTGGGGTTGAGGCCCTCGTTGGCGGAGAACACCAGGCGCCCGGTGGCGGGGTCGCGCAGATAGACCGAGCACACCTCGGTGCCCATGGTTTCGCGCACCCGGCGCACAATCAGGTCGAGGGCCGCCTGCAGGTCGTCCGCAGCGTTGACCGCCTGAACGATGCTGCGCAGGGATTCCAGCATCGCGCCGCCCCTGATCAAGCGCCGTCAACCAGGCGACAGTGGCGCGGCGCCAGCTCTTTCATCGCGCGGCGGTAGACATCGCGCTTGAAGGACACCACCTGACCCAGCGGGTACCAGTAACTGACCCAGCGCCAGCTGTCGAACTCGGGTTTGTCGGCGGCGTTCAACCGCACGGACGAGTCCGGTGACAGCATCCGCAGCAGAAACCACTTCTGCTTCTGGCCGATACACACCCGTTCCCGGCGCCCGCCGTCGCGGCCCGGCCGCACCAGGCGCTCGGGCAGACGGTAGCGCAACCAGCCGCGGGTACAGGCCAGCAGTTCGACGTCCGCCGGACTCAGGCCGACCTCTTCGTCCAGTTCGCGATACAGCGCCTGCTCGGCACTTTCGCCGGCCTGGATACCGCCCTGGGGAAACTGCCAGGCGTCCTGGCGCACCCGTCGCGCCCACAGCACCTGACCATGGGTGTTGGCCAACACGATGCCCACGTTGGGACGAAAGCCGTCAGCGTCGATCATCGCGTAAACCCACCTTTATTTCAGAGCAATCGTCCGCATTGTTCCACAAATGGCCCGCGTTGCAAAAGCGCCGCCACAGGCCTTTCACGGCATTGCTCCCGGCGTTATTACCGGTATCCTTAACCGCTTTTTCAGACAGGCGGCAGCATGGCACTCGCACTATTCGATCTGGACAACACCCTGCTGGGCGGCGACAGCGATCACGCCTGGGGACAGTTTCTGGTGGACCAGGGCATCGTCGACGCCCGGCGTTACCAGGACGCCAACGACCTGTTCTACGCCCAGTACCAGCAGGGCGGGCTGGATATCCACGCCTATCTGCGCTTTGCCCTGGAACCACTGACGCGGTTCACCCAAGCGGAGCTCGCTGCCCTTCACCGGCGCTTTATGGCGGAGGTGATTGCACCCCTGCGCCTGCCCAAGGCCGACGCATTGCTGGACCGGCATCGCGCCCGCGACGACCGGCTCCTGATCATCACCGCCACCAACAGTTTTGTCACCCGCCCCATAGCCCACTGGCTGGGTGTGCCGGAGCTGCTGGCCACCGAGCCTGAGCTGCGCGACGGGCGCTACACCGGCGCCTACAGCGGCACGCCGTGTTTTCGGGAGGGCAAGGTGGTGCGGCTCGAGGAGTGGCTGGCGCAGACGGGCGAGAGCCTCGCCGGCAGCTACTTCTACAGCGATTCCCACAACGACCTGGCGCTGCTGGAGCGGGTGGATTATCCGGTGGCCGTAAACCCGGATCCCCTGCTCGAAGCAACCGCACAGGCGCGCGGCTGGCCCCTGCTGGATCTGCGGGACTGAGCCCGAGGGCTTGGGGCGGTGGCATCAAGCGGGCGGTTCAGCGCCGCTCAGCCACCCCGGGCCACGGGGTGGCAGTGTCTTTATAACCGGATAACGGGGACGGGATTACTCGTCTTCGCACTGCTCGCGGTAGCCGTCCGCGTCCAGCAGGTTGTCGAGTTCGTCGAGATCCCGGGGCTTGAGGCGGAAGAACCAGCCGTCGTGGTAGGGGTCGCCATTGATGGTCTCGGGGCTGTCCTCCAGCAGCTCGTTGATCTCCTGCACTTCGCCGGACAGCGGCGCGTAGATGTCCGAGGCGGCCTTGACCGACTCCACCACGCCCGCCTCGTCACCGGCGGCCAGCAGCGAGCCCACGTCCGGCAATTCGACAAAAACCACGTCACCCAGCGCATTCTGCGCGTGGTCGGTGATCCCCACCAGCACGGTGCCGTCGTCCTCCACACGCACCCACTCGTGGCTGCTGGCGTATTTCAGATCATTGGGGAACGAACTCATGGGAGCCACCTGTTGTAAATACGATGTAAAGGCTGATCGCGCGCATTCTAGCGGTGGATGACGCAAACACAAGCGTTCAGCGCTGCGCCGAGCGCCGCAGGGCGATGATCACCGGGCCCAGCCCCACCAGCACCAGCACCAGCGCCGGGAGCGCCGCGCGCTTCCACTCGCCCTCCGAAGTCAGTTCATAGATGCGCACCGCCAGTGTGTCCCAGCCAAACGGGCGCAACAGGAGGGTGGCCGGCATCTCCTTCATGATGTCGACAAACACCAGTACGCCGGCGGTCAGCAGACCCGGGCGCAGCATCGGCAGATAGATTCTCCACCACAGCTCCCGGCCGCGGGCGCCCAGGCTGCGCGCGGCCTCGGGAATGCTGGGCCGTATGCGGTCCAGCGCGGCGTCCAGGGGGCCCGACGCCACCGCCAGGAAGCGCACCCAGTACGCCGCCAGCAGGGCCAGCACACTGCCCACCAGCAGGGTCGGCCGCGCCACCCCCAGCCACTCCTGCACCGGCACCACCAGCCAGTGGTCCAGCTGGGCAAAGGACAGCACCACCCCCACCGCCAGCACGCTGCCGGGCAGTGCATACCCCAGGCGGGCAATGCCGAAAAAGGAGTGCAGAACGCCGCGGCTGCGGCGCTGGCCCAAGGCCATGACCAGCGCCAGCAGCAGGGTCAGCACAACCCCCAGGCCCGCCAGCAGCAGGGTATGGCCGGTCAGCATCAGGAAGCGTCCGCCCAGCAGCGCGGCGCGGTCGTCCAGCGCCCAGACCAGCAGCTGCAGCAGCGGAATCACAAACGCCAGCAGCATCACGGTGCCGGCGTAGGCCAGCGCCGCCCAGCCCAGCCCGCCGCGCAGCGGGTAGCGGTGCAGATGCTGCAGGCGCGCACCCTGGGTATAGCGCGAGCGGCCGCGGCTGTAGCGCTCCAGATACAGCACGAAGGCGACGAAGATCAGCAGCAGGGAGGCGAGTTGCGCGGCGGCCTGCAGATTGAACAGCCCGAACCACGCTTTATAGATCGCGGTGGTAAAGGTGTCGTAATTGAAAATTGCCACCGCGCCGAAATCCGCGAGGGTCTCCATGGCCGCCAGCGACACCCCCGCGACGATGGCCGGCCGCGCCATCGGCAGCGCCACCCGAAAGAATGCGCCGTAGCTGTTGCAGCCCAGCACTCGCGCGGCCTCCAGCACATCGGAGCCCTGCGCCAGAAACGCGCTGCGCGCCAGCATGTAGACATAGGGGTACAGCACCAGCACCAGCACCGCGATCACGGTGAAGTCGCCGCGGATATCCACCACCTGGAAGCCCGGGCCCAGCCAGCCGCGCAGCCCCTGTTGCAGCGGGCCCGCGAAGTCCAGCAGCCCCAGCGCCACAAACGCCAGCACATAGGCGGGCACCGCCATCGGCAGCATCAGGCCCCAGTCCAGCCAGCGCCGCCCCGGGAACTCGCACATCACCGTCAGCCAGGCCAGGCTCACGCCCAGCAGCGCGACCCCCACCGACACCCCCACCAGCAGCACCAGGGTATTGCGCAGCAGGCCGGACAGCTGGGTGGCGATCAGGTGCTGCCAGGTCTCGGTCTGGTCCGAGCCCCAGCTCAGCATCACCACCAGTATCGGCGCCAGCACCGCCAGCACGGTGGCCAGCGCCGCCAGGGTCAGGAAGCGGTCCGGCCAGGGCGTGTGGCGGGTGTGGCGATCCAGCGCCACCGCGGAATTACCGTCGATCACTGATAGCCGGCCCGGTCCATCAGCTTGACCGCTTCCACCTGCAGGCGGCCCGCTTCACCGACGTGGATATCGTCGCCGCGAAACGCGCCCCAGGCCGCCATTTCCGGCGTCATCTCCACCGCCGCATTGACGGCGTATTCCTGGTTCAGTGCCACCAGCATGCGCTGCGCCTCCGGCGCCGCCAGCCAGGTCAGCAAGCGGATCGCCGCCTCGGGATTGCGGCTGTAGCGGGTGACCCCGGCGCCGGACACGTTGACATGCACACCGCGCGCGGCCACGCCCTCACCGCTCTGGTTGGGCCAGAAAATCGCCACCGGCAGCTCGGGCCGCTCGCGCTTCAGACGGCCGTAGTAGTAGGTGTTCACCAACCCCACGTCGCACTGGCCGGCGGCAATTGCCTCCATCACCAGGGTGTCGTTAGCAAACGGCGGCACCGCCAGGTTATCGACCCAGCCGCGCACGATCTGCTCGGTCTGCTCGGCGCCCAGCGCCGCGATCATGGTCGCCACCAGGGACTGGTTGTAGACCTTCTTGGCAGTGCGCAGGCACAGCCGCCCGCGCCAGGCCGGATCCGCCAGGGCCTCGTAGGTGGAGAGTGCTTCCGGCTGCACCCGCTCGGTGCTGTAGACCATGGTGCGCGCGCGTATGGTCAGCGCAAACCAGCGGCCCTGGGGGTCGCGCAGGTGGGCCGGCACCTCGGCCTCCAGGGCCGGCGCCTGCACCGGGCGCAGCATGCCGGCCTCGGCCGCCTGCCAGAGGTTGCCCGCGTCCACCGTCATCAACAGATCCGCAGGACTGTTTACACCCTCAGCCTGGAGGCGGGTCAGCAGGGGGCCGGCATCGTCGGTCACGTAGCGCACGGCGATGCCGGTCTCTTCAGTGAAGCGGTCGAACAGCGGCTTGATCAGGTGTTCATTGCGCGCAGAGTAAACGATCACTTCGGCGGGCTGGTTGGCGCCGGAGTCGCCGCCGCAGGCTGCCAGCAGGGCCAGCAATGCCACCATCAGTCCCGATCGTATCTTCACCATGAATATGCTCCCGGCCTGTCGCCGCGTAAAAAGGCAGTCATGATAATTATTATCATTTGCAACAGCAATGGCAGACGCCGCCTAAATGCCCATGGCTGCGCGGATCAACCGGCGCTTGACCGGCAGCTGGCCATCGACCCAGCGCATGCCGTGATTGCGCGCCAGGCGCAGCGGCAGTC
Source organism: Spongiibacteraceae bacterium (assembly GCA_034004805.1). GTDB lineage: Bacteria > Pseudomonadota > Gammaproteobacteria > Pseudomonadales > CAMLJR01 > JAVEVZ01. Next base: position 10,629 of record JAVEVZ010000037.1, read on the forward strand.
CGGTGCGTGCAAACAGGCGCTTGAAGCCCTCCATGGCCGCCATGGTGGCGAGGTTGTGGGCCTTGCGGCGGCGCTGGTAGCGCAACAGCACATCGAGATCCCCCGCCGCCAGCTCGCGCCGCTGCGCGCGCCGCAGTTCTTCCGCCAGCACCGCGACGTCCCGGAATCCCAGGTTGATGCCCTGGCCCGCCAGCGGATGGATGCTGTGGGCCGCGTCCCCCACCAGCGCAAACCCGGGCTGCACATAGTCCACCGCATGGCACTGGCGCAGCGCCAGCGACTGGCGGCGGCCCACGGCGGTGATATCCCCCAGGGTGTATTCAAAGGCTTCCGCCAGCGCCCGCGAAAAGCCGGCGTCGTCCAGCGCCAGCAGCTGCTCCGCGTGCTCGGGGCTGGTGGACCAGACAATGGAGCAGCGCCGGTCGCCATCCCCCGGCAACGGCAGAAACGCCAGCGGCCCGCTGCGCAGAAAGCGCTGGCGCGCGGTGTGCCGGTGGGGCAGCGTCGTCCGCACCGTGGCGACCACGGCGTGCTGGCCGTAGTCCCACTCGCGGGTCCTGAGCCCCGCCAGGCGGCGCAGGGGCGAGGCACCGCCGTCGGCCGCCACCAGCAGCGCCGCGCTGGCCTCGCCGCCCTCCGCCAGCTGCAAATGAACGCGCCCGTCGCGGCGGGTGAAGCCCTGCACGGTCACCGGACTGAAGCGCTGCACATTGGCGCTGTCGTCCAGGCGGTTGAGCAGGGCGGCGTTGACCAGCCGGTTTTCAACGATATGACCCAGCGCGTCGCGGTTGACCACTGCGCTGTCGAAGACGACCCGGCCGGTGCCCTCCGCGTCCCATACCTCCATCTGCCGGTAGGGGCACAGGCGCCGCTCGGCGATGGCGGGCCAGGCGCCCACGCTGTCGAGAAAGCCCTGGCTGGCGGCGTTCAGCGCGCAGACCCGGGTATCGAAGCCGTCGACACTGTCCTCCAGGGGCGGCCAGCCGCTGCGCAGGGGCCGGGCTTCGAGCAATGCCACCCGCCAGCCGCTGCCATCCAGCGCCGCGGCGAGACCGGCGCCGGCGAGGCCGGCGCCGACAATCACGATGTCATAGCGTCCGCCGATCATGCCAGCGCCCCCGCGCTGCCCGGCGCCATGCCGGCGGCCCGGGCGGTGAAGCGGCGGCGCAACGGTGGACACAGGTCCAGCCCCAGCAGACCCAGCCCCCGCAACGGCGCGAGGCGCCGCCCGCCCAGCGCGAACAAGCCCGGCAGGTGGTCGGAAAAGCGGATGGTGCGCTGCTGGTCGGCCTGCTGGCGATCGGCATAACGCTGCAACACCGCCAGCGCGCCGGGGTCGCGCTCGCCGCGCAGGGTCTCGGCCAGCGCCAGCACATCGCGCAGCGCCAGATTGAAACCCTGGCCCGCCACCGGATGCAGTGCGTGGGCGGCGTTGCCCATCACCACCACCCGCGAACGGACCTGCTCGCGGGCGCTGAACAGCGCCAGCGGATAGTGGCTGCGCTGGCCGACCCGCAGCAGCGGCCCCAGGCGCTGGCCAAAGCCGCGCTGGAGACTGGCGAGAAATGCGTCGTCCGATGCCGCCAGCAGGGCCTCCGCCCGCGCCGTGGGCAGGGTCCACACCAGCCCCGCGCGCGCCTGCCCGTCGCTGTCCGGCAAGGGCAGCAGGGCCATCGGGCCGTCGTCGAGAAAGCGTTCGAAGGCGACCCCGCCGTGGGCCCGCGCCAGCCCCACATTGGCGATGATGGCCACACTGTCGTAGTCGTGGCGATCGACGGCGATACCCAGCCCCTGGCGCAGGCGCGACCGGGCGCCGTCCGCCACCACCACCAGCGCGGCCTCGCGGGGCGCGGCGTCGGCGATCTCCACCCCCATCGCGCCGGTGCCGAGGCGCAGCGCCGTCACCGTGGCCGGCGCCTGCAGGCTGACCAGTGCTTCGCGCTCCAGTGCCGCCATCAACACCTGCCCCAGCCAGGCGTTTTCCACCACATAGCCCAGTGCCGGCCAGCCCTGTTCGGCGGCGCCCATGCGGGTGACCCCGGCCTGACCGCGCTGGGAGACATGTACGCTACTGATGGGCGCGGCGTGGGCGGCCAGCGCCGTCCACAGGCCCAGGCGCTCAAGGATCAGGCGGCTGCCCCAGGACAGGGCCGTGACGCGGGCATCGAAACTTTCCCGGTGCCGGGGCGGCGTGCTGGCCGGCGGGATGGCGAAGCCTTCCACGACCGTGGTGGGCAGTTGCGCCAGCCGTGCCAGCGCCAGCGCCAAGGTGGCGCCCACCATGCCGCCCCCCGCGATCAGCACCGTTTTTTCGGTCATGTGCGCTTGCCCGCCATCAGTTTTTCGATGTCGCGCACGGTTTTTGGCACCCCCTCGGTGAGCACCTCGCAGCCGCGCCGGGTCACTGCGACATCGTCTTCAATGCGGATACCAATGCCGCGCCACTTGCGCGCCACGGCGCTGTTGTCAGGTGCCACGTAGATGCCCGGCTCCACCGTCATCACCATGCCCGGCTCCAGCACCCGCCACTCGCCGTGGACCTTGTAGTCGCCCACATCGTGCACGTCCATGCCCAGCCAGTGGCCGGCGCGATGCATGTAGAACGCCTTGTAGGCTTCGGTCTCGATCAGCTCGTTGACCTCGCCATCCAGCAGGCCCAGATCCACCAGGCCCTGGGTGATGACCTGCACGGTCACATCGTGGGCCTGGTTCCAGTGGCTGCCGGGCGCAATGGTGTCGATCGCGGCGAGCTGGGCATTCAGCACCACTTCGTACAGCGCCTGCTGCTCAGCGGAAAACCGGCCGTTGGCGGGAAAGCTGCGAGTGATATCCGCGGCGTAGTAGTTGAGCTCGCAGCCCGCGTCGATCAACACCAGGTCGCCGTCGCGAATCGGCGCCTTGTTGTCGTTGTAGTGCAGGACGCAGGCGTTGCGGCCGCTGCCGACAATGGCGTTATAGGCCGGCAGCCGCGCGCCGGCCATGGCGAACTCGTGGTTGATCTCGGCCTCCAGCTGGTACTCGAACATGCCCGGCCTGCAACTGCGCATGGCGCGGCAGTGGGCGCGTGCGGTAATGGCACCCGCCTCGCGCATCACGCGCAGTTCCGCCGCGCTTTTATAAAGGCGCATGTCGTGCAGGATATGGTCGAGGTCGAGGAACTCCCCCGGCGGCTGCGCACCGGAGCGCATCTTGGAGCGGATCACGTTGACCCACTGCATGACCTTGCGATCGAACTCGGGGTTGCGGCCCATCGCGTAATACACGCGCTCGCGACCCTCGATCAGGCCCGGCAGTATGTCGTCGATATCGCCGATGGGAAATGCATCGTCAGCGCCGAAATCGCGGCACGCCCCCTCGGGGCCGGCGCGGTATCCGTTCCACAGTTCCATGGCCGGGTCGCGGTCGCGCACGAACAGAATGAATTCGCCATGAGCCCGGCCCGGCATAAGCACCAGCACAGCATCGGGCTCGTCAAAGCCGGTGAGATAAAAGAAATCGCTGTCCTGGCGGAAGGGATAATCCACATCGCGATTGCGGATAATTTCCCGTGCGGCAGGCACGATGGCGATGCTGCCGGGCTCCATCTGCGCGGCGAGATTGCGCCGCCGACGGGCGAATTCCTGGCGGGGGATATTGACAGATTTACTCATGGGAACCGGGTCGCTGACGACAGGCGGTCAGCTTAACATAGGCGCCGCGGGCCGCAGACTCAGTGCAGCCTGCGCTTGAACAGGTCGGCCGGGGTACCGGCAACGGACGCTTCCGCGCCAGCCTCAGGCGACGCGTCAGTGCCCTGGCCGTGCGTCGTCAGATAGGCATTGAGCGCGGCCAGGCGCACATATTCGCCCAGCTCGAAAAATGCCTCCTCGGCATCATCGCCGCCATCGTCATCGCCGGCCTGGGCAATGGCGGCAAAATCCTCCAGCACCTCGCCAAACTCGGCGGACGGTGTATGGCCACGGACCAACCCTGCCCCCACCAGAAAACCCTGACACCAACCCGCCAGGGCCTCGACCCGGACATGCAAGGGCGTGTCGTCCGCCGGCAACGCCAGCCGCCAGGCAAAATCCGCTGCAGCCAGCGCGGCGGCGCTGTAGTCGTACAGCGCTCCCAGCAGCTCCCGGTCCGCCGCCGAC
>JAVEVZ010000337.1:0-3162 GCA_034004805.1 Spongiibacteraceae bacterium
CCGGTGGTCAAGGCGTTCTGCACCGACCGCGGACAGGACACCACCGTGCTTGGCCAGCAGATCTTCGGCGGCCACGGCTATATCCGCGAGTGGGGTCAGGAACAACTGGTGCGCGACGCCCGTATCGCGCAGATCTACGAGGGCACCAACGGCATCCAGGCCATGGACTTTATCGGGCGCAAGGTGCTGGGCTCTGGCGGCACATTGTTGACTGTATTTACGGACGACATTCAGCAGTGGCTGCAACAGGCAGGCGAGAGCGCAGCCGAATGGCGCGGGCCACTGGTCGAGGCCCGCAACCTGCTGCTGGAAACCGCGCAGAAACTGGTGACGGGCGCGGCCGGCGACAGCGATCTGCCGGGCACTGCGGCGGTCAACTTCCAGGACCTGTTCGGCTACGTCGCCTACGCTTATATGTGGGCGCGCCAGGCCGATGCCGCACGGCGCCACCCACAGCACCCCCTGAGTGACGCGAAGCTGGCCACCGCGCAGTTTTATTACGCGCAGCTGTTGCCGCGCATCCACGCGCTCAAAATAGCCAGTCTTGCCGGCAGCAGCACCGTCATGGACCTTGCGCCGGAGGCCTTCTAACCGCAGGCGCAGTGCCTGTATGCTCTGTATTCCGCTGCCTGACGGGCGTTTCCCATGCAGTGTTGGATCATCAGCCTGGACCACGACAAGCCGCAGCCCCAGGCGCTGCGCAACGCGCTGCAGCAGCAGGGAGTCGACGCGCAGTTCTTTGCCGCCGTGGATGGCCGGCAGCAGATGCCGGCTCTTGAGCCCGGCGAACGGCTGGACCAGCGCCGCGCGGTATTGTTGACTCGTGCCGCGCTCACCACGACCCAGGTCGCCTGCTACCTGTCGCACCTGCGACTGCTGCGACAGGCCTACGCACAAGGTCTGGCGTGGGTGTGCATACTGGAAGAGGATGTCGAAATCGAAGCCGATTTTGCGCGCATTCTTCAGGAGCTGGAGACCCTGCCCCAGCACTGCGAGCTGGTGCGGCTTATGGGCCTGCGGGTGCGCAAGCGCAAAATCGTCCGCCAGCTGGGCGCCGGCAGTCATCGCCTGGTACGGCCCGAGCGCGGCTGGTGCGGCACTCAGGGCTACGTGGTCAGCCGGGCGGGCATGGCCAGGATTCTCAAATACGGCGCGCGCATCGTTCGCCCCATCGACAAATTCTATGATCGCGGCTGGGAATTCGATCTGAAAAGCTACGGCGTAGAGCCCCACCTGATCTACGAGCAGGACTGCCCCTCCACCATCAGCAAGCCCTGTGGTACGGCCTGGCGCGACCAGCCCCTAACAACCAAACTTGCCTTCCATGTGCTGAAGCTCTGGCTCAGCGTGTACCGCGATTTTTACCGGCTCGCGCACTTCCGCGAGTTCTACCCCGCCAGCCGTGGCAGCCGCGACTACGGAAAAACCCGGCGCATGCGCTGAACAGGGAGTCTTTGAGTGAATCACCACGCAGCCAGCACGCGCGGACCATGTGCGCCGGTACAGATTCTGTTGATGGGTCTGGCGGGCGTATTGCTGTGGGGCTGTGCCAGCGGCGCACGGAATCCGGGGCTGGCAGAACAGCTGCGCTTTGACATCCACGCCGACGGCAGCAAGTTTTTTATCTATGCAGTGGACCTTCCCGTGGCCGACCAGCGGGCGCGCGCCGCCCTGCCGCCCCGGCCAGGGGAGCGGCCCGCGGCGCGACGCGGCGTGGATATCGAGGGCCTGCTGGAAGCGCGGATCGCCGAAACCGGCTATTGCCGCGAGGGCTACTTCATACTTCAGCGCAGCGGCGTCGGCGGCCCCACCAGCCTGCGCGGCGAGTGCCGCGAGGGCGCGAGCCCGGCTGACCGGGAGCGCTTTGCCGGGGGTGAGCGGCGCTGGCCCTGAGGTCCACTCCCGGCACCTTACTACAGCGGCACACTGTTTTACGGCCCGCGTATTGACGCCGACGGCGCGGCCTTCCGCGAGGCTCCAGCGTCAAACCCGGTAGCAAAACAGGCCGTTGTTCAGGGCCAGCACGCCCCGCGCCGGCACCGAGCAGCGGAAGCCGGCCTGCCCCGGTGCATCGTTCCAGATCTCGATCAGCAGGCGGTCGCCCGGCATGACCGGGGCGCTGAAGCGCGCGTCCAGCCGCGTCACTCGCGCCGCGTCGTTACCGCACAACTGGCGAATCAACTGGCGGCAGGCGATGCCGTAGGTACAAAGGCCGTGCAGTATCGGGCGCTCGAAGCCGGCCATCGCCGCAAACGCGGGGTCACTGTGCAGGGGATTGAAATCGCCGTTGAGCCGGTACAGCAGCGCCTGGTCCTGACGTGTCGCCACCTCGACCCGGTGATCGGCGGCGCGTTCCGGCACCGGATGCGGCGCGGGCCCGGAACCGGGGTTGCCACCACAGCCACCGTCCCCGCGCAGCATCGCGGTCATGCTGGTCGTCGCCCACAGCTCGCCGCTCGCGGCGTCCCGCAGGCTACGGGTCATCACTATGATCGCGCCTTTTGCCACGCCCTTGTCGTAGATCTCGTCCACGGTGGTGGTGACCAGCACCTCACCGCTGGCGGGCAGCGGCCGGTGGACGGTCAAACTCTGGCCGCCGTGCAACATGCGAACAAAATCGATGCCGCTCTCTGCCGCCCAGCTGCCGTCGTCGTCGCTGCCCAGCACCGCTGCCAGGGTGGGCAGGGCCTGCAGGTCCCGCTCAAAGCAGAAGCGCAGCTCGGCGGGGTCCGTGGCATCCTCCTGCGCCACGCCGACCCCCAGCGCGTAGAGCATGGTGTCTTTTTCAGTGTAGCGGTGCCGCACCTCGGGCAGCGGCAGGCTCATCACCTTCTGATAATTCAGGGCCATGGGATTCTCGCTGAAAACACAACGGCCGCAGCCTAGCCCAACTCGTACTCGGCTGTCTTCGTCATCGAAAACGGCTACGAGGAACGCAGCGCGCAGCACTGCCGCACTGACGCACTGCGATTTATCGTCCACGCCGGACATAGCCCACGCAGCGAATCGCGCATTCCGCAGCACCGTCTACGGCCCGGGGCTGGCAACAACGGGCAAAAAACATTACATTCGGAATGTTTTAATCGGAAGATCTCCCATGCAGCGTCTCGTACAGTTCGAATCCATTGCCAGCGTTGATCACACCACCGATGTACTGAGATC
>JAVEVZ010000338.1:0-3147 GCA_034004805.1 Spongiibacteraceae bacterium
TCCCCGCTTGGTACGTTGCCGGCTTCTCGCTCATAGCCAGAGTATATCGGACCTTCGGGCTCCCGGAGAATATTCGCATCCCCGGGGGAGAACGTGCCGCGGTTGCCGGTGGCGGATTTGATCTGCTCGGGACGGAAGGCGATGTATACATCCGTCGGGTGCTCGTCGCTGTACGGGCCTGCGCTGTCGATCACGTTGCGCACGATCAGACCGTCCCGGCCCAGCGCTTCGGCGACAACCGAGAGAGCGGCAGTGCCTGTGGCGCCACGGCTGATATCACTCGGCGCCAGCAGATCGATCGCCTCCGAAGGGACACCATCGAGCGGGATATGAATCCACAGCGCGCCGCGGGCTTCCACGACGAGCGGATTCTGAAGAGACAGGTAGACGGGGATGACATTGGCGCCTGACGCGAAACCGCTGTAGTCAGCCGCCACTTTAGGGTCTCTCGCGAAGTAGAACCGAGAGAGGCTCTTCTCTCTGGAAAATGCGCTGATGTCATGCCGAGTGCCGTGATACACAACCACCGGCTCGCCGTTCTCGTCGACGACCTTGCTGTCGCCGAACCACCGCCAGAAGTTGCGGATGCCTTCTTCGGTCGGGTGGATAAGCTGGCCGTTGCTGTTCCTGGTCGGGCGCTGCACGCCGTCAACGTCGATGGTCTGCGGCAGGTCGACGCCATAGCCAGCCCGCTCCTCCTGCACCGACTCACCATTGACCTCAGCCAGGAATGCAGCGCGGTCGGCCTCGCTCTCAAACTGGAAGCCAGGGATTGCGCCCTGCTTGTTGTAGGACGAGTAATAGCCGCCGTGCTTCTTGGCTATGCTGTTCACGCGATCGTACACCTCGCGCGGCACGCGCGCCGAGAAGCTGGCGACGAACAGATCGATTCCCTTCTTGGCGTGCCTGGTCTGCGCCAGGGTGAAGCCCCCAGCGTCCTGCCGGCCTGCTGCCGCGCTGTCCTGGCGCGCTCCCCGCTGCTGCGGCGCCAGCGATCCCGCGCTGATCGTCTCGCTCCCAGGCTGCTGCGACAGGCGACGGCGCGGCTTCAGCTCCAGGCCCTCCAGCCGGTCGAACAGATCACCGATCTTCTGGATGTCGCTGTAGTCGCGCGAGATATTGCCGCCCAGCATCGCGGCCTCGTCGCGGTCCATGACCTTTTCCAGCACCACGATACGAGTGGAAACGCGCGTGCCGGCGCGCTCGAAAGTGACCTGCGGCAACCTGATATCGGCAACGAGATACACGCCCTCCGATGACGGGTCCGCCTTCTTCCCCTTCTCATTGGCCCCATACATCCAATCGTCAAAACGCTTATCGGCAGATGGTCCGGTGGGGATCAGGGCGACAATCCGGCCCCGGTCGCGCAGGTGCTTCGCGGCCTTGGCCAGATGCTCGATGGCCGTCTTTCCGCCCTGGCCGAACGGCGGGTTCATCACGATGGCGTCGTACTTGTTGACGATGTTGTGATCTTCAAACTTTTCCTGAATCGCCTTGGCATCCGTCACCATGCGCAGCCGAGAATAAAGCTCGCTCGACGGCTCGATGACGGTGCGCCCGGCGTTCTCAGGGAACCAGCGCGCGATGGCGCCATGCCCCGCGGACGGCTCCAGCACCTCCTCGCCGCCCCGGATGTCGGCGAGCTCGACCATCTTGAGGCCAACCGGCTCCGGCGTGGCGAAGTAATCCGTTCCCTCTTTCGCCTTGGTCTTGGACGTCTTTTTCTGCTGCGAGAAATAGAACGTCTTGGCGCGGTCCCATTCTGACAGTGCCGCCATGGCCGCCGCGTCACGCTCCTTGCCGCCCTTGCCCTCGCCCTCCATGCCGGCCGGGTATCGGTCGGATTCCTCGAACGCCTGGATAAAGGAATCCATGAGCGCCCGCGCTTCCTCGCCGAGCGCCAGGTTCTCCACGGCAGAGGAACGCCGCGCGATGGTGTTGGCGAAGGCGATGCGCTCCCAGGCCGTGCCGGTGTTCAGATAGCGGAAAATCGCGTCTGACTGCTGGCCGATACGGTAGATGCGGCCCTCCTGCTGGATGGCCGTTGCTGGCGTGGTCGGAAGCCCCAGATTGAACAGAACGCGCTGATGCTTGCCAGTGGTGTCGTGCAGGGAAATTCCCTCGCGGCCGGCGGCAGACTGCACCAGGATGATCTTCACCTTGCTGTTGTCGTCCTGGAACTTCTTTACCGCCTCGCGCCGATCATTCTTGCTGATATCGCCATTGAAGATGACCAGCTCGTCACCGAACTCATTTCGAAAAGTGTCGATTGGGGTGGGAAGTCCGCGCAGCGGCAGCCCTACCAGGTCCTTCCGGGTATCCATGAACTCGCGGACAAGATCCTTGATGGCGACCGATTCCTCAGTCCCGTCGCTGTTGCGAATAAGAGCAACCTCGCCGTTGTTGAGGTGCCGGCTCAAGTCGAACGGATGGAAACCGCCGCCCGTCTTGAAGTCGTGAAACACAACAACCTTGCGCCCTCGGGCCATGTGCTCGCGGACTTCCGGAACCACCTCGCGCGCCTTGATCGCCTCCAGCAGAAAGCGCCTGCTCAGATGGTCGAACTGATTGAGCACGATGCGGTAAACCGGGTACATGCGCGGATTTTCGCGCAGGTACTCCAGCCCCTCATCGATCTTGATGCCGACCTCAGACTCAACCAGGATGAACCGACGATCATAGTCATGCGGCACATCGATCAGGCGCGAGGACAGGACCCCATTCTGTTTCAGCCAGGAGTTGAATTGCCGCTGGAGCAGACCACGATTGACCTCCGGCCCCGGCTCGGTCAGCTTGTTGTAGCGCATCCGGTAGCCGAAGTGCTGCATCATGAAGCGATCGAAAGGCGAGCCGGTGTTGTAGCCGCCGCCCTGCTCGCCTTCCTCATACTGAAACAGGTATTCCTCGGCGTAATCGACCGTCTTTTCGTACGGGAACGGGGTGGCCGACAGGAATACGACGCGCGGGCGCTTCTCGCCTTGGGATTGCTCTACCAGCGACTGCTCGGCCTGGTATCGATCATCGATGATTTTCTGGAGAGCGTCCAAGCGCGCCGCCAGCTTCTCGTTCTCCTGGCGAAGCGCGTTGGCGATATCCCACATCGTGTCATCTCTATTGATGATCTTGATGTTGGCGCTGATCTGCTTC
>JAVEVZ010000339.1:0-3142 GCA_034004805.1 Spongiibacteraceae bacterium
AGACCTTATAGCCGGGATGCAGGGTCAGAATCCTTTCCGGGATCGTCCAGAAATCCTGGGCGCGGTGGTAGACACTGATGGCCAGCCTGGGCAGGAAGCGCCTGATAGTCTCGGCGGCACCGTCTATCGCGTTCAGCTCGGCGCCTTCGATATCCATCTTCAGATAGCTCACCGCCTCCAGCTGGAAGTTATCCAGCCGGTCCACTTGTACTATCGTCTCGCCGCTTGTTGAAAGCCGGCTGAAGGACGTCGCCCTGTTGTCAAAGCGCAGCGTAGTCTTTTCATCGTACAGGCCGACATTGTAGGCATGCGCGTCGCGCATTCCCCCGATATTGGCCAGTATCGCCGAATAGTTCGCCGCGTCGGGCTCGAAGATATGAATCGCGCGATAGTCAGGGCAGTGACGGGTAAAGATCTTCGATGTCTCGCCATCGTAGCCTCCGATATCCACGAAGCTTTCGTTGTCGCCAAAGCTGATGATGGGATCGAAATACTGGTCCAGCGGTGCAAACTGAAACCCCTTCATCTGCTCGAGATCGTAATCGAGCATAAACGCCAGCAGCTTTCTCAACGTATCCGCGGATTGCTGGTCCGCCATTAACGACGCTACCCAATCATACTTGTGCCTGTTTTCCCGGTAGTCGGCGGCAAACGCCGGCCAGAATTTAACGGGCTTCAGCGCAAGGCCGGACTCCCGGAAAAACGCGAAATAATCAATATGAGCGATGCCGCGCGCGTCCAGGCCTTTTTGCGCCGTAAATGGCCTGATCAACGAGGCGTTGAGTACCAGGCTATCGCGGGGCACCGCGGAGGTCTTGAGAATCGGCTTGCCGAGGAATTCGGTGCTATCGGTAAAGTCATCGATAAAGCCGTCCACATCCACGAGCCTGCCGACGCTCTCCGAATAGGCATTGATGCCCAGCACATAGCGCCGGGTGTCGCCCGCCAGAAAACGATCGATGAGGCTTCTCTCACTGCTCATGGTCTTACCCTTTTATGCATCGTGGTGTAGTCGGCGTGGCATTCGATCTGTCGTTCAATGGGGCGTATGCGGCACGATCAACGCGCGCGCTTGCAAAGCATCCGTGCCCGGAGCGGAATCAGACACTGTCTACGTCGACCCAGGTGCCGGATTTGGCAGCCAGAGAAACCGCTTCCAGAAACTGCAGCGACGCTACCGCCACGTCCACCCCGGCAACATACTCCGACCGGGCGGGATTCCGATGGGAAGACTGCAGGCAGTCGGCGATATCGGCATAGTAGTTGGCAAAGGCCTCGATAAAGCCCGCCGGGTGGCCAACCTTGAAGCGATCGTAGCGTGAAAGACTGGCGATGGTGTTCTCGGGATCAGACCGGTCGATGCGCTTGCGCGCGCCGTGGCTGTCACAGATATCCAGATGCTCAGGATCCATCTGTACCCACTCCGCCGAGCCCTGCGTGCCAAAAACCCGCACCCGCAGGCCATTGCGGCAGCCCAGTGCGGTTTTGCCAAACCACATGCTGCACACCATGCCATTGCTGTACTTTGCCATGCAGGTGGTGTTATCAACCACGTCGGTGATTGCGCCAAAATGGCTTTCCACAGCGCTCACCTGCAGCGGTCTTTCACCGCTGAGAAAATCCACCAGATGGTGAAGGTGCACGCCGAGATCCAGCGCCACAGTGGAGACTATGCCGTCCGCCTGACGCCAGGATTGCGGTATCGCGGTGGCGCCAGTCGCGGGGTGCCTGCGTATAAAGCCCTCCTGCGGCATCTCCACATGAATCTGTTGCACGCAGCCCAGTTGCCCGCTGCGTATCCGCGCCCTCAGTTCCCTGAGCATCGGATAGCCGGTGTAGTTGTAGGTTACTGCGAGGAATTCACCGGTGCGGGCCACAACCTGCTGAACACTTCGCGCCTCGCGGGTGTCCACACACAGGGCTTTTTCGCACACCACCGGTATCTTTTGTTCCAGGCAAGTGGTGACAATCTCAGCATGTGAAGGCGTGGGCGTCAGTACCACAGCCACATCAAATGTCTGTCTGGCGTTGGTGATCAGCTCGCGCCAATCGGCAAACACCTGGTCGGGTGGTATGGCATACGCAGCGGCCGTGTCGGCATTGACATCCGACTCCAGACTGAAGGCGCCGGCCACCAGTTGGAACCGGCGGTCCATATGCAGCGCAGTCTGATGCACATGTCCTACCGCGGAATTGATGCCGCCGCCGATAAAGGCTGCTCTGATGGGCTTGTTCAGCACGTCTCGTGGCCTTTGATCCGGTACTCATTGATGGTGACGTAATCACGCAGCTTCGGAGTATATTCGATAAGCTCCGCGGGCGACGAGAAGTCAATAAAATAGATGCCGGTCTTGCCGAAGGGTGCTTCACGCACTGTAGCACCTGCATTGGCAATGCTGACAAACTCAGCCTTTGCATGGGTCAATGCCAGGCTGGTTGAGTGCAGGACGCATGGTCGACTCTGGGATGCGGTATGTCGGGCAATATACCGGGGCTCGCTTTTCGGCACAGCATCAGGCAATGGAATACCCAGGAAAGGCGCTGCATACAAGCCAGCGTAATCCACGCCGGTCGACTGCCTGATCAGTTCACTGTACAGGTCACCGGGGCAGCGGCGCGTGACCTCCAATACCCAGAAGCGGCCCTCCCGGTAGATAAACTGCGAGTGCACCAGCCCGTCCGTCAGAGACAGGTCTGCGGACAGCTGTTCGCACCATACGCGCACTTCGTGCCGGATTGAGTCCTCCAGCGTATAGCTAAGGCATGAGCTGTTGACCTGATAGGGATAGACCGTGCAGAACTCGTCGACAAAGAAGTCGAGGACGATTTTTCCATTTTTGATAAAGGCCGAATGGCTGTGCAAGGAGCCTTCCACAAACTCCTCCACCACCACCTGCCCTGCGGATGAGTGGCGAGCGGCCAGAGCGTACTGCCTGTCGAGTTCATCGAGATCGGACACTTTGGATATGCCGCGACCGCTGAAGGAATCGACCGGCTTGACCAGCACCGGAAAGCGCAGCCCGCGATAGTTTTCGTCATCCGTGGAGTGCGGAACCGGATAGCCTCGCTCCACAGAGTAGCTGCGAAACCGGTCCTTGTGGTGCACGACCAGCGTGGTGTCATAGCTGTCGTAGCCAGATCG
>JAVEVZ010000340.1:0-3141 GCA_034004805.1 Spongiibacteraceae bacterium
CAGCTTGGCCTCGTCCCGGCTGAAGGCGATTCCGGAAATAAGGGGTTGTTCCATGGTGTCGGTTTCCTCACCGGTAATCAGGGTCCCGGGGCCGTCCTGGAAACTGTGCAGCACCCGCAGGGGAACGTTGTACTTGCCGGCGAACTCCACCGAGCGAATCTGAAGCACCTTGGAGCCCAGGCTCGCCATCTCCAGCATTTCATCGTAGGTAATGCGGTCCAGGCGCCGGGCCCGGTCGACCACCCGCGGATCGGTGGTGTAGACCCCGTCCACATCGGTGTAGATCTGGCACTCGTCGGCTTTCAGCGCCGCCGCCAGTGCGACGGCGGTGGTATCGGAGCCACCGCGGCCGAGGGTGGTGATATCACCCTGCTCGTCCATGCCCTGAAATCCTGCCACCACCACGACCCGGCCGGCACTGAGGTCGCTGCGGATGTTGTGCTCGTCGATGGACAGGATGCGGGCCTTGGTGTGTTCGCTGTCGGTGACGATGCGCACCTGCGCGCCGGTATAGGAGCGCGCCGGGACCTCGCGCTTTTCCAGCGCCATGCTCAATAGGGCGATGGTCACCTGCTCGCCGGTGGACAACAGCACGTCCAATTCACGCGGGTTGGGCGTCTCCTGAATCTGGTTGGCCATTGCAATCAGGCGATTGGTTTCGCCGCTCATCGCCGACACCACTACCACGATATCGTGGCCCTGATCCCGGAACCCCTTGATCTTTTCTGCTACGGCCTCGATGCGCTCTACCGTGCCCACCGAGGTGCCGCCGAACTTCTGAACGATAAGACTCATGATGCGTCGCTGCCGCCCGCCCAAAACAGGGCGCCCATTAAACCCGAACGTTAAAAAAAAACCTAGCAGGCCGACCCGGGAACCGCTGAGGAATTACAGCACTCAATACCGGCGCCGAACCTGGCCCCGGACACGCCTCAGCCCTGCAGCTGCAGCAGCCACTCCTCCGCGACCGCCAGCGCAGCCGGCACGGCGCCGGGGTCGTTGCCGCCGCCCTGTGCCATGTCCGGCCGGCCACCGCCCTTGCCGCCTACGCGCTCGGCGGCGAGCCGCATCAGGTCTCCCGCCTTGTACTTGCCGGTCAGGTCTTTGGTGACGCCCGCCACCAGGACCACCTTGTCGCCCTCTACCGCCGCCAGCAACACCACGCCGGAGCCCAGTTTGTTCTTGAGCTGGTCCAGTGTGTCGCGCAGGGCTTTGGTGTCCGCCCCCGGCAGTTCCGTGGCCAGCAGCTTGACGCCGCCCACCTCGCGGGCCTGGGACAGCAGGTCGCTGCCGGCGGCGCTGGCCAGTTTGCCCTTGAGTTGGGCCACTTCCTTCTCCAGCGCACGCAGGCTGTCCAGGGTCTGGTGGATGCGGCGCGGCGCCTCCTCCGGCGAGGCCTTGAGGCTCGCGGCTATCGCCTGCAGGGTCTGCTCCTGGCTTTGCACCAGCGCCAGCGCGACCTCGCCACATACGGCCTCGACACGGCGCACCCCCGCCGCCACGCCGCCTTCACTGACAATCTTGAACAGGCCGATATCGCCGGTACGCTCAATATGGGTGCCGCCGCACAGCTCTTTGGACGAGCCGATTGTCAGCACCCGCACCTCGTCGCCGTACTTCTCGCCGAACAGCATCATTGCGCCGGATTGCTGGGCTTTCGCCAGCGGCATCACGGCGGCGACAGTCGGCTGGTTGGCCAGCACTTCGCGGTTGACCAGGGTCTCGACCTGCGCGATCTGCTCGCGAGTGAGGGGCGCGTTGTGGGCAAAGTCAAAGCGGGTTTTCTCGGCATCCACCAGCGAGCCCTTCTGCTGCACATGATCGCCCAGCACTTCGCGCAGGGCCTTGTGCATCAGGTGGGTGGCGGAGTGGTGACGCACGGTGCGCGCGCGCCGCTCGGCGTCGACCCGCGCGGTGAGCAGATCCCCCACCGCGAGGCTGCCGGCGCGCAGTTCGCCGTGATGCCCGAAGACCTCGGTCTGGATCTTCTGGGTGTCCTCGACGTGAAACAGGGTCGTGCAGGTGGAGCCCGCCACCAGCTCGCCCGCGTCGCCGACCTGGCCGCCGGCCTCGGCATAGAACGGGGTTCTGTCCAGCACCACCACGCCGCTCTGGCCGGCACTCAGGGTTTCCACCGCGCTGCCGTCGACATACAGGGCGGTGACACGGGCGCCCTCCACCACCAGCTGGTCATAGCCAAAGAACTGCGTAGCGGCGCCCTGGTAGTCCAGCGCGGCGCTCATTTTGAACTTGCCCGCGGCCCGCGCCTGCTGGCGCTGGCGCGCCATCGCCGCATCAAAACCGGCCTCGTCGACGCTGACCCCGCGCTCGCGGCACACATCGGCGGTCAGGTCCAGCGGGAAGCCGTAGGTATCGTGCAGTTTGAAGGCAGTCTCGCCATCCAGCTGCCGGCCCTGATTCGCACCAAGCTCAGCCAGCGCGGCTTCGAGGATGTCCATGCCGTGGGCAATGGTTTCAAAGAAGCGCACTTCTTCCTGGCGCAAAACGTCCGTGACCCGCGCCTCGGCCCGGGCCAGCTCGGGATAGGCCGCGCCCATCTGCTGGACCAGAGTCGCCACCAGGCGATGGAAAAATGCCTGGCGCGCGCCCAGCTTGTAGCCGTGGCGTATGGCGCGACGAATGATCCGGCGCAGCACATAACCGCGCCCTTCATTGCCGGGAATCACGCCGTCGATAATCAGAAAGCCACAGGCCCGGATATGGTCTGCCAGCACCTTCAGCGAGGGGTTCTCCAGATCCGCGCAGGCGGTGGCCTCGGCCGCCGCCTTGATCAGGGCCTGGAACAGATCGATCTCGTAGTTGCTGTGCACGCCCTGCATCACCGCGCTGATGCGCTCCAGCCCCATGCCGGTGTCCACCGAGGGCGCGGGCAGCGGCTGCATTTCGCCGTCGGCGGTGCGGTTGAACTGCATGAACACGCAGTTCCAGATTTCGATATAGCGGTCGCCGTCTTCCTCGGGCGAGCCCGGCGGGCCGCCCCAGATATCGGCGCCGTGGTCGTAGAAGATCTCCGTGCAGGGGCCGCAGGGACCGGTGTCGCCCATGGACCAGAAGTTGTCCGAGGCATAGGGCGCGCCCTTGTTGTCGCCGATGCGGATGATGCGCTCCTCGGCCACACCC
>JAVEVZ010000341.1:0-3140 GCA_034004805.1 Spongiibacteraceae bacterium
GTTCCAGGACCCCTATTCCTCGCTGTCGCCGCGCATGACGGTGGAGCAGATCATCGGTGAAGGACTGGAACTGCATTATCCGCAACTGGATGGTGCGGCACGGCGTGCGCGCATCGTGCAGGTACTGGAGGAGGTGGGACTGTCCGGCGACATGCTGCAGCGCTATCCGCACGAATTTTCCGGCGGGCAGCGTCAGCGCATTGCCATTGCCCGCGCCGTGGTGCTGGAGCCCAAGCTCATTCTGCTCGACGAACCTACCAGCGCCCTCGACGTATCGGTACAGAAGCAGGTGCTGGCTCTGTTGCGCGAACTGCAGCGCAGACACCGCATGAGCTACCTGTTCATCTCCCATGACCTGAAGGTGATCCGGGCCATCGCCCATCGCGTGCTGGTGATGCACGCTGGCCGGGTGGTGGAGGCGGGGGAGACGGAGCGGGTGTTCGATGCGCCGCAGCATGAATACACCCAGCGGCTGCTGGCGGCGGCACTGTTCAAATAATCCTGTCGCAGCGGAGGTATCCGCGCTACGGCATCAAATCGGGGTGTGGCAGGTCGCGAATGCGATTCGCTCCTACGCTTGTCGTCACATATTCCCCGACTGTCGGATCACATCCACATACAGGGTCAGGCGCTGGCCCGGCTGCAGATATTTCTTGCCGTCCAGCTTGTTCCAGCTGATGAGGTTGCCGACGCTGACGCGGAAGCGTTGCGAGATGGTGGCGAGCGAATCGCCGTTGCGCACGGTGTAGCCGATGCGCTGACGGGTGCTGCTGCTGAACGGATGGGTGAAGCCGGCCGGATTGGTGGTGGCCACACGGTCGACCTTGGCATCGGTCCAGATCACCAGCTTGCGTCCCGGCACCAGCGGGTCGCGTGGTGCCATGCCGTTCCAGCGCGCCAGCTCGTTGACCCCGACATCGTGGCGGCGGGCGATGCTCCACAGGGAGTCACCGCTCCTGACCTGATAATCCACACGGCGGCCTTCACGCGGCTGGTTCTGTGTGGCAAGGAGACGCTGCTCTTCGCTCAGGCGGTAGCTGGCCAGCTTCTGCCGCGCCACCGGAATGGTCAGGGTGGCACCGGCACGGATGGTATTGCCGCGCAGGTTGTTGACGCTCTTGAGCAGTTCCACCGTGGTACGGAAATTCTGCGCGATCTGCAGCAGGCTTTCGCCGCTCTTGACGCGATGGCGCTCCCAGCGCACGCGCCGCTCCGGCGGATATTCGGCGAGCCGCTCCTGGAAGCTGGCCACGCGCTCGATGGGCAGCAGCAGGTCGTGCGGGCCGTCGGGGTCGGTGGCCCAGCGGTTGAAACCCGGGTTGTAGAGGTAGATCTCCTCCAGCGAAATGTCGGCCAGTTCGGCGGCCAGGGCGAGGTCGATCTGCGAGTCCAGTGCCACGTGGGTGAGGAAGGGTTCGTTGGCGACCGCCTCCAGGCTGACGCCATGCTGGTCCGGATCGGTGACCAGGCGCGAGATGGCCAGCAGCTTGGGCACATAGCCACGGGTTTCACGCGGCAGGTCCAGCGACCAGAAGTCGGTCGGCTTGCCGCGCGCCTTGTTGCGTGCCACGGCGCGCTTTACGGTGCCTTCGCCGGAGTTGTAGGCGGCGAGGGCCAGCAGCCAGTCGCCATCGAAGTGATCGCGCAGGTATTCCAGATAATCGAGGGCGGCGCGGGTGGAGGCGGCGACATCGCGGCGGCCGTCATACCACCAGCTTTGCTTCAGATCGAAGCGGCGGCCGGTACCCGGGATGAACTGCCACAGGCCGGCGGCGCGGCCATGGGAATAGGCAAAGGGCTGAAAGGCGCTTTCCACCACCGGCAGCAGGACCAGCTCGGTGGGTAGATTGCGTTCCTCCACTGCCTCCACTACCAGATGCAGATAGGGGGCAGCGCGGGTGACGACGCGGTCCAGGTAGCCCTGGTGACTGGCGTACCACTCCAGATCGGCACGGACGCCGGGATGATCGTGGTCGGGCAGGGTCATACCGCTGCGGACGCGATCCCAGATGTCCTGCGGCGGTTCGCACAGGGCGCCGGGCTCATCGGGCAGGGTCCATTGTGTGGTGATCTGATCGGCTTGCGCGGGCGCCGCTGCCAGCACGGTTTCCTGTCCGGCGGGGGCGTCGGGATCGTGGCGTGCCTGCTGTTGCAGACAGCCCGCCAGGGCCAGGGGGAGCAGAGACAGGGACAGAATCCGGAGCATTGTTGTTCTCATCCAGGGCGCAGGGTGCAATGGTAGGCCGGGTCCCGGGGTGGGTTCAAGGATTAAACCCGCATTTCTCGCAGCCATTCTGCTACGGTGGCGGGCCCGCCAGACCGGCAGTGCGCTGCCATGCCGCGGGTCAGTCGAGGGTGTCTTTCCAGTGCCGTACGGCGGCGAACACCTCGGCCCCCGCGGCGAGGGCGTGGCCGGCAAAGTCCTCGGCGGCGGCAATCACCGCCGGTACGCCGCAGCGCAGGAAGGGATTGGTCTTCAGCTCCTGCAGCAGCGGCACCGGCACGGTGGGCTCGTGGCGGGCGCGGCGGCGTGCCACTTCCTCGACGCGGGCGAGGATGTCGGCATTGTCCGGCTCCACCACCAGGGCAAAGCGCAGGTTGGCGGCGGTGTATTCGTGGGCGCAATACACCAGGGTGGACTCGGGCAGGGCGGCGATGCGGCTCAGGGAGGCATGCATCTGCTGCGGGGTGCCCTCGAACAGACGGCCGCAGCCGGCCGTGAACAGGGTGTCGCCACAGAACAGGGCGCCGTGACCGACATAACAGATATGGCCGCGGGTGTGGCCTGGGGTCTCCAGCACATCGAACTCCAGCCCCAACGCATCCAGCACCACGCGATCGCCGTCGGCGAGCGGGTGGGTGAGGCCGGGGATGTGTTCGTGGGCGGGGCCGTAGACCGGGATGTCAAAGCGCGCGGCAAGGCCGCTGATGCCGCCGGTGTGGTCGCGGTGATGGTGGGTGATGAGGATGGCCACCGGCTCCAGGCCGTCTCGGGCCAGGTGCGCCAGTACCGGCCCGGCATCGCCCGGGTCGACGATGGCGACACCGCGGCTGCCGGGCAGTCCGGGCAGCCAGATATAATTGTCGTTGAAGGCGGGAACACAGCGTACATCGAGCATAATGGGGCGCATGGTGACAGC
>JAVEVZ010000342.1:0-3134 GCA_034004805.1 Spongiibacteraceae bacterium
CACGACTACACAGGCCAGGCGCGCCAGTTTCTTGAGGAGGGTGGCACCCTGGCAATGACGTTTCTGTTTTCGTTTATTTTGATTTACCTGGTCCTCGCAGCCCAGTTCGAAAGTTTCCGCGATCCACTGATTATTCTGATCAGCGTGCCGATGTCATTTTGCGGGGCGCTGATTCCGCTCGCGCTGGGCGTTGCGACCATGAATATCTACACCCAGATCGGCCTCGTGACCCTGATCGGTCTGATCAGCAAGCACGGCATACTGATCGTCGATTTCGCCAACAAGGCCCAGCTGCGGGGTGCGACACCCTTTGAGGCGGTGAGTGAGGCCGCGGCCGTGCGCCTGCGCCCGATACTGATGACCACCGCCGCCATGGTCTTCGGCGTAACACCTCTGCTGTTCGCCACCGGTGCCGGCGCAGCCAGCCGCTTTGATATCGGTCTGGTAATCACCGCCGGCATGACGGTGGGCACACTGTTTACCCTGTTCGTGGTGCCTACGCTCTACCTCTACATCGCGCGACGCCATGTGGCCCAGCCCGCCTGAGTGGTGCACCCGGCTGGAGACGTGTACCCGGTGCAAACGAAAACGCCCGCCGGAGAGGCGGGCGCTGCAGGTCTTTCCGCGGCCATCAGTGCGTTACGGTAACACTGACAAAGTCTGAGTTGCGGCTCTTCAGTCCTGAGCTGTCGACAGCGGCAATGGCAAAGTGATAGGTGTCGGGGTCCTTGATCTCAAAACTGTGCTGGTTCGTCGATCCGCTGCTCACCACGATCACGCCCTCCTTGTTCAGGCGGTCACTCGTGTAATAGATCTCGTAACTGCGGATCTCGGCCATGCGCAGCGACGCACCATCTTCACGCGTCGTGGGGATAGTCCAGCTCAGCTGCAAAGTCGTGCTTTTTTCCGGAGCCGGCGCCGGCTTGGGAGCAGGGGCAGGGGCAGGCGTCGGCTTGGGTGCAGGTGCCGGTGTCGGTTTGGGTGCAGGAGCAGGAGCAGGCGTGGGCGCGGGTGTCGGTGCTGGCTTGGGTACAGGCGTCGATGTAGGCGCCCGCCGGTCAGCTGCCGGATCCTTGACCTCGGGCGCAGACTCGGGCCTGGCCGGTGTGTAACGCAGCCACAGGCTTTTCCAGAAACTCTCAATACTTTGCCTGTTGAAGCTGCCCCAGGACCAGGCATAACTGGGCGTGGACATCATCAGGCAGGAGGCAATAAGGGATGCACAAACAAGGTTTTTGGGGGCTGACATACGGTGATTCCTCGCAACACTCCAGCGGACTGAGCGCACGATAGAGGCAGCAGGTCGGCAGCCGGAATAGGGGAATCGCGCAAATGTGCGCCAGACCACATCCGTTAGGGGCGCAATGTGGCCCGGCTCTCAGAGTTCCGGGAGGCGACGGTAACCAGTGCCGGTCCGGCCGACACTGGCGCGGATTAACTGTGTTCTTTGGAGCTGCTGCTTTTCACTACTACGCGGGGGAGCCCCCGGGATTGCGCGCTGCCCGGTCATGGCGGGTGGGTAGATGGCAAACGAATATACTGCCGGGGTGGAGCCGGTATGCGGCAGCAACTGATTCCCTGCGCTACGCTTTCGTCGTCCACTGCAGAGTTTGTTCCACCGGGAAAACTCGAGACTGATTCCCATGCTAAAGATCCAGCTCAAAAGCAACCCCTCCAAAGGACACTGGCTGGTCGGTGAACAGCTGACGATAGGCACTCATAGCGACAACGACCTGCGGCTCCAGGGTCCGGGCATTGCGGCGTTTCACCTCGAAATCGCTATCCAGGGCGAGCGCCTGACCTTGTCAATGCCGGGCGGCAGCTGCCAGGTCAACGGGCGTCCCGGACGCGAAGGGCAGGCGCTCAATCCTGGCGACCTGCTGCGCCTGGGGCAGAGCGAACTGGAGTTGATTGATCCTAAACAGATCACTGCCCGCAGCCCGCACACCAGACCCCGGTCGGTACAGGGATGGTGGCTGACAGTGGATCATCCCGAGGGCCAGCCACGGCGTTTCGAACTAGACACCGCCGTAGTGCTGGGCCGGGCTGCAGATTGCGATATCAGCCTGCCCTATGGCATGTTGTCGCGGCGCCATGCCAGTCTCAGGCCTGTGGCCGAGGGCATAGAGCTGCAGGATCTGGCGTCGTCCAACGGTACCTTTATCAATAACCAACGCATCGATGAGGCTCTGCTCAAAGCGGGGGATACCTTTTGCGCGGCCGGGCTCCGCTTCACCATCAACGCGCCACATACCACTATTAACCAGACCATACTTCGCCCCGCACTGACCGACGACGCCATTGCCGCAGCTACGCGTTGCGACAAGCGCGCGGCGCGGGATGAACCGAATATCCAGGTATCAATCGACGTCGCGCAGAGCCCTGCGGAGGCTCATCCAGCCAATACCGGGCGCTGGGGCTGGTCTATCGCGGTGCTAGTGGCTGGGATCGTGGCCGCTGCGGGGTGGTGGCTGCTGCGGACTGGTTAGCAACAATTATTCAGCACTATTTCGGAGTCTCTGAATAATTACCGCGCCCGACATCCGGGGCGTCGGCGGTGTGCGGCCGAGCTATTTATTGCGTATCAGCACCGCTTCCTGCGCCCCATTCCAACGGGGACCATTGCACCTGTTTCGGTTCGCTACGCGCTTCAGAGCTTGATTAAACGTGGAGCCGTGCGACGCTTATGCCTTCATTCATAACCGGGGTCGACAGGAGCCTCAATCCGACGCAGGGACTGCTTTGTTTCGATAATCCCAAGCGCCTACCGGCGTTGGGCCTGCCGATCAGTTGCGCGCGGGAAAAACGCGCTGCATTTATCGGTAGCGTATTTTCAGCGTCGTTTCAGCGCCTCGAAGCCGATAATTACATCCATCAGTTCATTGGTGATTTCATCCTGGCGCACGGATCGCAGTTCCGCCTGCACCTGGTCAAGACGTTCATCGACCGATTGCTCGGCCTGCTGCATCAGGGCCAGACGGGCGGCGTTTTCAGTCACCATGGCCTCCGCTGACGCGCGAAAAATACTGGCGAAAAGATGGCTGCGAATCAACGACGCCAACAGTGCGTCTGCGGCCATGCGGTAATCCGGCAGGGCGCGTGATGGCCAGCGCCTGACGGGTTGCAGCAGCCCG
>JAVEVZ010000343.1:0-3126 GCA_034004805.1 Spongiibacteraceae bacterium
TGGGCAGACCATAGCCGCTGAGGCTTTTCGACAGCGTCACCATGTCGGGACGACTGCCCGAGGGTTCGAAGCTGAAGAAGCTGCCGGTGCGGCCACAGCCGGCCTGGATGTCGTCGACGA
This sequence comes from Spongiibacteraceae bacterium, assembly GCA_034004805.1. GTDB lineage: Bacteria > Pseudomonadota > Gammaproteobacteria > Pseudomonadales > CAMLJR01 > JAVEVZ01. The sequence continues at coordinate 121 of JAVEVZ010000343.1, forward strand.
TCAGCAGGATGCCGTGCTTGCGGCACAGTTTTTCCAGCCCGCGCAGCCAGGAGTCGGTGGCGACATTGAGGCCACCCTCGCCCTGCACGGTTTCGATAATGGCCGCTGCAGGTTTGTCGATGCCGCTGGAGGGGTCCGACAGCATTTTGTCGATCATCTTGTGAGTGTCGACATCGCGGCCGTGGTAGCCACAGAACGGCATCCGCGAGATACCGCTCAGGGGCGTGCCGGCGCCACCGCGGTGGTGCTGATTGCCGGTGGCTGCCACGGCACCCAGGGTCACTCCGTGAAAACCGTTGGTAAAAGCCAGGATATTGTTGCGGCCGGTAATCTTGCGCGCGAGTTTCAGCGCTGCTTCCACCGCGTTGGTGCCGGTCGGGCCGGTGAACTGCAGGCGGTAGCTCATATTGCGCGGGGCGAGAATGCTGTCCTGGAAGGTTTGCAGGAACTCGGCCTTGGCGCGGGTGTGCATATCCAGCCCGTGGGTGATGCCGTCGGCGTTGATATAGTCCAGCAGCGCGCGCTTGAGCTCGGGGTTGTTGTGCCCGTAGTTGAGCGAGCCGGCGCCGGCCAGGAAGTCCAGATAGCGCCGTCCGTCAGCGCCGTACAGATGGGCGCCCTGAGCGCGGTCAAAAACAACCGGGAAGGAGCGCGCATAGCTTTGTACCGCTGATTCCATTTCGCCAAAAATGCTCATGGTTGATCTCCTAAAGTGACTTAAACAGTTAATCAGTTACTTGATGGGGTTGACCGCGCGGCGGTCGCGCTGACTTGCGATGCATTCAAGTCGGTGCGTTCAAGGGGCCGGTGATGGGCCCTATGCGCAGCAGCTGTTCGCTGGCGTGCTGGCCGTTGAAGTGGCGTTCGCGATCAAATTGGGTTGACTCGGCAATGTCGGCACCAACGCTGCGGGCGAAGCCGCGAAACAATGCCCAGGAGGCGTCGTTGTCGGCGGTGATGGTTGTTTCCACAAACCGTATGCCGTCGCCGTGCAGTCGCTCAATCAGGCCTCGCAACATGCGCCGGCCCAGTCCCTGGCCGCGGGCCGCGCTGGACACCGCCACCTGCCAGACAAACAGGGTGTCGGGCCGGGCGGGAATGCGGTAGCCGGAGATAAAACCCAGCAACTGGCCGTCGGCGGCGGTGGCGGCGATAGCGGTATCGGCAAAATGGCTGCACTGCAGCAGGTTGCAGTAGGCGGAGTTAGGGTCCAGTGGCGGGCAGTTTGCGATCAGCGCTGTGACGGCGGGACCGTCTTCTGCCACCGGGGCGCGGAGGGTGATGTCGAGGTCTACAGCGGTCGCAATCGGGCGACCTTCAGTCGGTAAACTCATAAGTAAATTGGTTAGATGACGATTCAATTGCCTTTCGGCATTGTGGCCGCTTCGCCACTTTTGTCATCAATTCCTTGGATTTAATCCCTTGGTTTCATTAGTTTTTCGTGATTAGGCCGTGGTTCGCGTGATTCCGCGTGGCCTTCTCAATGTGGTGATGAATAGTACACGATGTATTAGTTCAAGTCCAGAAAATGGCGGGCGGGAAGCGAGGGCGAGGGGGCGGGAGACGGTAGACGCGGGACGGAAGACGGGAGACGGGAGACGGGAGACGGGAGACGCAGGACGGAAGACGGAAGACGGAAGACGGAAGACGGAAGACGTGGGACGGAAGACGGGAGACGCAGGAGGGGAGGCGGAAGACGCGGGCAGGAGAGGGAGAGCGGGGAGCGCAGCGGCTGGCTGTGTCCCCGTTCAGTGGTTGGCTGGCCTGTCACAGCAGCTCGATGGCCACCGCCAGGCCTTCGCCGCCGCCGATACACAGGGCGGCTACGCCTTTTTTCTTGCCGTATTTCTGCAGGGCATGCATCAGGGTGACCACGATGCGCGAGCCGGTGGAGCCTATGGGGTGACCCTGGGCGCAGGCGCCGCCGTGGACGTTGACTCTGGCGTGGTCGAGCTTCAGGTCGCGCATGGCGAGCATGGTCACCATGGCAAAGGCCTCGTTGATTTCCCACAGGTCCACGTCGTCGGTCTGCCAGTTGGCGCGGCTCAGGGCCTGCTTGATGGCGCCGATGGGGGCGGTGGTGAACAGAGCCGGCTGGTGGGAGTTGCGGCCGTGGGCGACGATCCGGGCCAGGGGCTTGAGGCCGCGCCGGGCGGCTTCGGCGGCGGTGGTCAGCACCAGTGCCGAGGCGCCGTCGGAAATGGAGCTGGAGTTGGCGGCGGTGATGGTGCCGTCCTTGGTGAAGGCGGGCCGCAGGCCGGGGATCTTGTCGGGATTGGCGGTCAGCGGCTGCTCATCGTCCTTGATGACCTGCTCGCCCTTGCGGGTCTGCAGGGTGACCGGCGCGGTCTCGGCCACCAGCGAGCCATCTTCTATGGCCCGCCTGGCGCGCGTGAGGGATTCGATAGCGAAGGCGTCCATGGCTTCCCGAGTCAGGCCTTCGTCGTCGGCGGTCTGCTGCGCGAAGCTGCCCATCAGGCGCCCGGTGTAGGCGTCCTCGAGGCCGTCAAAAAACATATGGTCCTTGATTTCCGCATGGCCCGCCTTCAGCCCCTGGCGAAAGCCCGGCAGTACATGGGGCGCGTTGGTCATGCTCTCCATGCCGCCCGCGAGGGCGATGCGCGCCGAGCCGGCCTTGAGCTGGTCGTGGGCGTAGATCAGCGCCTGCATGCCGGAGCCACACAGCTTGTTGAGGGTCACGCAGCCGGTGGTGTCGGGCACACCGGCGTTCAGGGCCGCCTGGCGGGCCGGGCCCTGCTTGAGGCCTGCGGGCAGTACGCAGCCCATCAGCAATTCATCGATATCGGCGGCGCTTATCCCCGCTCGCTCCACCGCGGCGGCGATGGCGGTGCTGCCCAGGGCGATCGCGGACGCGCCGCTGAGCGTGCCCAGCAGGCCGCCCATGGGGGTGCGGGCGCCGCTGACGATGACAATATCTTCTGAATTCATGGAAACCTCTGGGCTGACGTAAACGGAAGGGGCCTGGGAGCCGGCGTGTCAAAAAGA
>JAVEVZ010000038.1:0-14502 GCA_034004805.1 Spongiibacteraceae bacterium
TAGACCAGCGCCGCCTGCTGCAAAGCGCCACTGCCGGCATCCGACAGCATGCGCATGGCGTTGTAGCGCATCAGCCGCAATCCCATGTGCGCCTCGGCGATGCGTTGGCGCAATACCGGATCCCGGGCGGCGCCATTGGCCTTTGCGATACGCACGATTTCGTCGAGTTCGTTCTGGAACAGCATCTGCTGCCCCAGGGTCGACACGCCGCGCTCAAAGCCCAGCAGGGCCATGGCGATCTTCCAGCCGTCGCCGGGCTCGCCGACGATATCCGCGGCCACCGCGTCATCAAAAAACACTTCGTTGAATTCGCTGGTGCCGGTGATCTGCTCGATGGGCCGCACGGTCACGCCGGGCTGGTCCATGGCCACCAGGAAAAAGCCCAGTCCCTTGTGGGCAACCGACTGGGGATCGGTGCGCGCAATCACAAAGCACCAGTCGGACTCATGGGCCAGCGAGGTCCACACCTTCTGGCCGCTGATCTGCCACTGGCCATCCACCTGGCGCGCCTTGGTTTTGACGTTAGCCAGGTCCGAGCCGGCGCCGGGTTCTGAATAGCCCTGGCACCACAACTCGGTGCCGGCACGAATGCCGGGCAGGTATTTCGCTTTTTGTGCATCGGTGCCGAATGCAATCAGGGTGGGCCCTGTCAGGCCTTCGCCGATATGGCCAACCCGGCCCGGGCCACCGGCGCGGGCGTACTCCTCGTGAAAGATCACCTGCTGCTCGATACTGCAGCCACGTCCGCCGTATTCCTCGGGCCAGCCCACGCAGGTCCAGCCGCCTTCGGCGAGCTTCTGTTCCCACACCTTGCGCTCGGCGGAGAACATATGCTCATCGCCCGGGCCGCCGCGAAACCGGATCTGTTCGAACTCACCGCGCAGATTGTCCTTGAGCCAAGCCTGGATCTCCCGGCGGAACTGCTCGTCGCGCTCGCTGAATGTCAGTTTCATGCCGCGTCCTCCCCGTCCAGCAGCAGGCTGGCGATCCGTTCGCGGTGGTAGGCGCCCGTGCCGAGAAAGGTCTCGGTGGATTTTGCGCGCTTGAAGTACAGGTGCACGTCGTACTCCCAGGTAAAGCCCACCCCGCCGTGCATCTGCAGGGCATTACCGGCGTTGAAGAAATAGGTATCGGAGCAGTAGGCCTTGGCCATGCTCGCCGCCTCGGGCAGCTCCGCCGCAATTGATGCGGCGCCAAACAATGCCTCCTGGGCTACGCAGGCAGCGTAATACACCGCCGATAGCGACACCTCGGCCTTCAACATCATGTCTGCGGCCTTGTGCTTGATGGCCTGAAAACTGGCGATGCTGCGCCCGAACTGCACGCGCTCCCGGGTATAGGCCACCGCCTGATCCAGCACCGCGCGGGCACCGCCCATCTGCTCGGCGGCGATGCCGATCTGCGCCAGCTGGATGATCTTCTGCAGCGCGGCGCCGGCCTGAGCTTCCGCGCCCATGCGCGCAGTCGCCGGCAGGCGCAGCGCCTGCACCTGCAGGCTGGCCTGCTTGCGGGTCTGATCCATGGTCGGCAGCCAGCTGCGACTGAGACCGGCGCTGTCCGCCGGCACGGCAAACAGGCTGATACCGGCAGCGCCCGAACTGCCGGCCTCGCGCGCGGCAACAATAATGAGGTCCGCAGTGTGGCCGTCGGGCACGTAGCGGTAGTCGCCGTCCAGCACATAGTCATCGCCGTCGCGCCGCCAGGTGGCGCTGACCGCATCCAGGTCCCAGCGCCCGGCGGGGCCTGTATAGGCGAGGGTCGCGGTCAGGCTGCCCTCGGCAATGGCCGGCAGATACTGCGCTTTCTGCGCGTTGTCGCCCGCCACCAGCAGCGCGTTGACGCCCAGGCATACCGTGGAAAAAAACGGCGCGCACAACAGGCGTGCGCCCATCTGCTCCAGCACCACCGCCAGTTCGACATACCCCAGGCCCAGGCCACCGAATTCCTCGGGAACCAATATGGCCTGCCAGTACATCTCGGCGCACAGGCGCTGCCATGTCTCCGGCAAATAACCGGCCTCGGTCGCCATGGCCTGGCGCACCGCGGCGCTGTCGGACACCTCGGCCAGAAAGGCGGCCGCGGTGTCGCGAATCATCTGCTGTTCGTCGCTGAGGGAAAACTCCATACCATCTCCTGGCGGCGGTTGGCCGTTAAAACTTCAGGTGCAGGCCGATATAGGGCCCGTCTTCGACTTCCACGTCGTTGCGGCGCTTGGTGTCGATCTCGGTTTCGCGATAGCCGACAGTGACGACGGCGTTTTGGAGCACATTGAGATCGACGCCGACAAACCACTCGAAATAGTCCTCGACATCCGAGAAGGACAGCGCGTCGGGCCCGATATAGATACCGGCATTGAGACTGATGATATCGCTGAAGCGGAATGTCCCGTCGCCACCCAGGGCAAGGCCGTAGCCGTCGTCGCGATCGAGATCGGCGTAATAGGCCTTGATGCCCACCTTGCCGGCGACTTCACGGCGATCGCCGTGGACGAAAAAACCGCCACTCAACAGATCGACATCGGCGTCGCTGTTGTGCAGCCAGCTGCCGGTGATGGAGGAGTTGCCGTCGCGGATAAACGCGGTATAGCTTGCCTCAACGATGTCATCCCCCAGTCGCAGCTGGAAGCCGTCAGCGCAGACAGCCGGTGCGGCCACCGCAGCGGACAGCATCAGGGACAGCACTGCTGCCGGGGCGCAAAACCTTTGATGTCGCATAGCAAATCTCCTTATCAGGCTTATGGGTTGGCCTCAGGGGCCCGCATCAGGTGCCGTAAACTTTCTGGGCCGGCACTTCCTGCTTCAACAGAATTTCCATGGCCTCGCCGACCTCCGCCGGCTCCCAGCGCGCGCCTTTGTCGACGCCTTTGGTGGTGCGCCAGCCGTCGGCGATGGAAATCTTGCCGCCCTCGGCCTCAAACACCCGGCCGCTGACGTGCTGTGCGGCGGGCGAGGCCAGCCAGGCCACCAGCGACGAGACGTTTTCGGGGGCGAAATAATCAAAGCGGTCGTCCTCGGGCTTGGCCATGCGCTCGGCCATGGACTCCACCGCAGTGGTCATGCCGGTGCGCGCCGCCGGCGCGATGGCGTTGGCGGTAATGCCATAACGGCCCAGCTCAGCGGCCTGGTTCAGGGTCAGCGCACAGATGCCCGCCTTGGCCGCCGCGTAGTTGGACTGGCCGATGGAGCCCTGCAGACCGGCGCCGGAAGTGGTGTTGATAATGCGCGCGTCGACTTTGTTCCCGGCCTTGGCCTGGTCGCGCCAGTAGTGCACCGCGTGGGAGCTGATGCAGAAATGGCCTTTGAGATGGACCGCCATGATCGCGTCCCACTCGGCCTCGGTCATCGACGCGAACATGCGGTCGCGGTTGATGCCGGCGTTGTTGACCACGATATGCAAACCGCCAAAACTTTCCAGCGCCTGTTTGACTGCATTCTCGCTGTCGGCGTAGTTGGTGATATCCGACGTATTGACGATCGCCTTGCCGCCCTTGGCGGTGATTTCATCCACCACCTTCTGCGCCGCTTCGCGATTGATATCGTTGACCACGACGGCACAGCCCTCCGCGGCCATGACCCGCGCATGCGCCGCGCCCAGGCCACCACCGGCACCGGTGATAATCGCTACGCGGTTGTCGAGTATGCCCATGTGTTTTCTCCGTTTAATGCAGTGAGTCGTGAATCTTTATCTCTGTGCCATTAAAGGCGGGCCTGACGTCGGATGTCTGACGTCCGACGCTGCTCGCTACGCGAGCCGAAGGCACCGGTTGTAGCGTCAGACGTCAGACGTTTTGCGTCAGACCATCGGGCGCCTCACAGGCGCTCGATGATAGTCACATTCGCCTGGCCGCCGCCCTCACACATGGTCTGCAAACCGTAGCGGCCGCCGGTGCGTTCCAGTTCGTGCAGCAGGGTAGTCATCAGCCGGGTGCCGGTGGCGCCCAGCGGGTGGCCCAGGGCGATGGCGCCGCCGTTGACGTTGGTCTTTTCGTGGGGGTAGCCGGTTTCTTTCAGCCAGGCCATCACCACAGCGGCAAACGCCTCGTTGATTTCCACCAGGTCGATGTCGTCCAGGCTCATGCCCGCCCGCTTGAGGGCATAACGGGTGGCCGGGATCGGCGCGGTCAGCATCCAGATGGGGTCTTCGGCGCGCACGCTGATGTGGTGGATGCGCGCCCGGGGCGTGAGGTTGTAGCGCTTGAGCGCGGCCTCGCTGACCACCAGCATCGCCGACGAGGCGTCGCAGGTCTGGCTGGACACCGCCGCGGTGACCTTGTCGCAGCCGAACAGAAAATCCAGCTCCGCCATTTTTTCGAGGTTGGAGTGGCGCGGCGTCTCGTCGTGCTCGACCCCCGCCAGCGGCAGGATCTCGCGCTTGAAGCGGCCCTCGGCGATGGCCTGCAGGGCGCGGCGGTGGGATTCCAGCGAGTAGACCTCGAGGTCCTTGCGCGACAGGCCCCATTTGTCAGCGATCATCTGCGCGGACTTGAACTGGGTGGGTGGCTCGGCACCGTAACGCTTTACCCAGCCCTCGGAGCCGGAAAACGGGTCCTTGAAGCCCAGTGGCTCGGCGGCGGTCATGGCCGAGGAAATGGGAATCTGGGTCATGGTCTGGACCCCGCCCGCCACCACCACGTCCATGGTGCCCGACATCACCGCCTGGGCGGCGAAATGCACCGCCTGCTGCGAGGAGCCGCACTGGCGGTCGATGGTGGTGCCGGGGACTTCATCGGACAGGCCCGCGGCCAGCCACGCGGTGCGGGCAATATCCCCGGCCAGCGGCCCGATGGTATCCACACAGCCAAAAATCACGTCGTCGTATTCGTTGTCGGGAATCCCGTTGCGTTCGACGATGGCCTTGAGCACATGGGCGCCGAGATCAGCGCCATGGATCTGCGACAACCCGCCCTTGCGACGCCCGGTGGGACTGCGCACGGCATCAATGATGTAGGCTTCGGACATAACTGTTCCTCCTTCGGAGGGCCTGACGTCTGAAGTCTGACGTCGGACGCCTGCTGACTATGTTCGCTAGCATGCTCAGTGCGCTGGACACTTCAGTCGACAAGCCACCTTCGACCAGTGCACGGATTTTGCGTCTGACGTCAGACTTCAGACGTCAGACCTCTTCAATCAACCAAACGTCGCCCCGGCTCCCAGCGCTGCGCCGTCCGCCAGGATCAGGTCCGCTACGCGCTGTTTGTGGAACGCCGCGTCGCCCCAGGTGTTGTTCAACGCCCAGGCGCGCTTCATGTAGATATGCAGGTCGACTTCCCAGGTGTAACCCATGGCGCCGTGGACCTGGATGCAGTTTTTGGCGGCCAGATCGGCCACTTCGCAGGCCACCAGTTTGGCGTGGCTGACCAGCGCCGCCGCGCGGGCTTCCCGGTGCGCCAGCGCATAGGCTGCACGGGCCACCGGCGCCTTGGCGTACTCCAGGCGGTACGCGACATTGGCCATCAGGTGTTTCACCGCCTGAAACGAACCGATGGGCTTGCCGAACTGCTGGCGCTCGCTGGTGTAGGCCACCGACAGGTCAATCATGCGCTGGGCCAGCCCGAGCGCCTGCGCTGCCGCCGCCAGCGCGCCGTAATTCTGTGCCGCCAGCTCGATATTGCCGGCGTCGACGCCGGTCGCCACACGGGTGCCGTCACCGTCGCCGAAGCTGACCCGGAACAGTTTGCGCGACGGGTCGACGGACGCGTTGAGCTCCAGTTGCACCTGGTCGGGCTTGAGGGCGTACCATTTGGCGCCGCGCTGGATCAGCAGCAGGTCGGCGATATGCGCATCCTCCACCAGCAGATTTTGTTCCAGGCCCACCACTACCACGGCTTCACCACTGGCGATTTTCGGCAGCCAGCGCTCGCAGAGCTCGTTGTGGTTCAGTGCCAGCAGGGTCGGCACTGCGATCAGTGCGCTGTGCACCAGCGGCTCGGGCAGCGCGACATAGCCGCACTCCTGCGCCAGCAATACGAAATCGACCGCGTTCATGCCCAGCCCACCGAACTCCTCGGGCACGGTGACCGCCGTCAGGCCCAGTTCCGCGAGCTGCGCGCGCAGCGCGGCATCGCGACCACTGTCGGTGTCCCACAGGGCGCGAATCTTTTCCGGCGTGACTTCATTCACCAGAAAATCCCGCGCGGATTCCTGAAACAGCAACTGATCTTCGGTAAACGTAAAGTCCATTGTCTTTAACCTTTCATGAACCTGTCATGTCATGGGTTGCCGCATGCGCAGCAACGGTCAAATGCTCAAGCGCCCGCTTACCGGGGCATGCCCAGCATGCGCTCGGCAATGATATTGCGCTGGATTTCGTTGGTGCCGGCATAGATCGGGCCGCTCTGGGAAAACAGCCAGCCGTCCAGCCAGCTGCCCACGCCCTGGGCCGCAGGCGCGTGGGGCTGAAGCTCCGCGCGCGCGCCCAGTATGGTCAGTGCAGTGGCGTGCATCTGCCGGTCCAGCTCCGACCAGAAAATCTTGTTGGTGGAGGCCTCCGCACCGATCTTGCCACCCTTGATCAGGCGACAGGCGGTCTGGTAGGTCGTCAGGGTATAGGCCTCGGCGTCCATCCAGGCGCGCAGTACCGCATCGCGCACCGCCGGGTCGCGGTCCGCCTGCGCGCGGTTGTCGCGGTACAGTTCGACCAGGCGTCGCGCGGTCTCCTGGAAACGCGCCGGCGAGCGCAGCATCAGGCCGCGCTCGAAGCCGGCGGTGGCCATGGCCACACCCCAGCCTTCGCCCTCGCCGCCCAAGCGGTTGTCCACCGGCACCTTGACGTTGTCGAAGAAGATTTCTGCAAAACCCGGCAGGCCATCCAGCTGCTCGATGGGACGCACGGTGATGCCCTCGAGGCCCATGGGCACCAGGATAAAGGTCAGGCCCTTGTGGCGCTGGGAGTCGGGGTCGGTGCGGAACATGCCGAAGCACCAGTCGGCCCAGACCGCGCGGGTGGACCAGGTCTTCTGGCCATTGACGACATAGTGCGTACCGTCGGCGGACAGTTCCGCCTTGGCGCGTATCGCCGCCATATCGGAGCCCGCCCCCGGCTCGGACCAGCCCTGACACCAGATGTCCTCGCCGGTGGCCATCCTGGTCAGGAAGCGCTTCTTCTGCTCTTCGGTGCCGTACTCCATCAGGGTCGGCCCCAGCAGGAAGATGCCGTTCTGGTTGACCCGCAACGGCGCGCCGGCGCGGTAGTACTCTTCCTCGAAGATCAGCCACTCCAGCAGGTCACAGCCGCGCCCGCCCATCTCCTCGGGCCAGGTCACCATGCCCCAGCGGCCTTCGTAGAGTTTCTTTTCCCACTCGCGGTGCTGCTGGAAGCCCGCCGCGGTATCGAAGGTCTCAAGCGGCTCGGCCGGCACATTCGCCGCCAGCCAGTCCCGCACTTCCTTACGAAACGCCTGTTGTTCGAGGGTGTAGGTGAGGTTCATGTTGTCGCCTCTAGAGATAACTCATCGTGCTCGGCTATGCCTGAGCACCGTTCAAAAGGGTCGGACGACTGACGCTGCACGTCTGACGCTGCTCACTGCGCTCGCACATGCGAGGCCGCACGAAACCAATGCCGGCTTTAGCGTCAGACATCAGACGTCCGACGTCAGACCTGCTTTTCAAAACTTCGCATCCCGCTTTTCGACAAACGCATCCCGCGCTTCCTGGGAGTCGCCCAAGGTATAGGCCTCGTAGGTGAAGCCCTGCTCCCAGCGGTATTTGTCCTCGAGATTGCCGTCCTCGACGCCGGTCAGGGCCTCCTTGGCGATTTTGACCATGGCCGGGGATTTACTGGCGATCTTCGCCGCGATCCCGCGGGCGGTGTCCATCAGCTCGGCGCGGGGCACGACGCGTTCGACGGCGCCCAGGCGGTAGGCCTCCTGGGCGTCGATGAATTCCCCGGTGAAGTACATGTAGCGCACCTTCTGCACCGGGAACATGCGCTGCAGGTGCGCGCCGCCGCCCATGGCGCCGCGGTCAATTTCCGGCACGCCGAAGCGCGCGCACTCGGAGGCGACGATGATATCCGCCGCGCCGCTGATGCCGATACCACCGCCCAGTACGAAGCCGTGCAGGGCGACGATCACCGGCTTGGGATTGAGGTGAATGGCCTTGAAGGTGGCGTAGTTGCCGCGGTTCACATCGAGAATGGCGCTGCTGTTGGCGGCCAGTTCCTTGATGTCGACCCCGGCGCAGAAGCCCTTGCCCTCGGCGGCAATGATGATGACGCGCACCGCGTCGTCCTGGCCCAGCGCGTTGATTTCCGCGGCAATGGCGTACCAGCCGGCGCTGTTGAAGGCGTTGACCGGCGGGTGGTCGAAAACCAGCTCGGCGATACCGTTGGCAATACTGACTTTGTAGGGCTTGCTCATATTGTCCTTCCTCTGTGCGCTCTCGGTCCGCCTCAGCGGACGCGCCCGGCCAACGCCACCAGGCGCTGTTCCGCCTCGCTGACGATACCCTGGATGATCTCTTCACAACTCAGCAGGGCGCCGATATACCCCGCCACCTGCCCCGACGGCAACACGCCTTCGTCAGGCTCGCCGTCGACCATCGCGCGCTGGATGATCATCGGCGCATTGGCCGCCATGATCGCCTGGGCCAGGGTCATATCGCCGCTCTTGGTCATGTCGCGCGCCGACTTCAGCAGCCCGAACAGGCTGGCGCCGGTGAATTTGCGGAACTTGAGACCGTTGCTGATGGCGATCTGCAGCTTGCGCAACATGCCCGCCTGTTCCAGCTCCGCCAGCATGCGGTTGGTGATCATGCGCTGGGGCAGGCCGTCCATCGCCCGCGAGACGATGATCTTGGACGGGTCGTGGCAGTCCACGTAGCGGCGCTTGGTGGCGTCGGGTACCGGCGCTTCCTTCGACATCAGAAAGCGCGTGCCCATGGCGATGCCCTCGGCGCCCCAGGCCATGGCCGCGACCAGGCCGCGGCCGTCCTTGAAACCGCCGGCAGCGACCACCGGCACCTTGTCGCCCACCGCGTCGATCACCTGGGGAATCAGCATCGAGGTGGGCACGGCGCCGGTGTGACCGCCGCCCTCACCGCCCTGCACCGTGACCGCATCCGCCCCCATTTCGATGGCCTTGGTGGCGTGCTTGGGCAGGCCGATGGTGGGCATGCACACCACGCCGGCGTCCTTGAGCTGCTTGACCATGTCCTTGCCCGGGGAGCGCGAGTAACTCACCGCGCGCACCCCGTGCTTGATCACCAGGCGCACGATCTCCTGGGCGTTGGGCTGGTACATATGGAAATTCACGCCGAAGGGCGCATCCGTCAGCGCCTTGGTCTTGAGAATTTCCGCTTCCATCTGGTCGGGCGGAATGGTGGCGCCCGCCAGGAAGCCGAAGCCCCCGGCGTTGCCGGTGCCGGCCACCAGATTGGGGTCGGCCACCCAGCCCATCGCGGTCTGCACGATGGGGTAGCGGCAGCCCAACAGCGCGGTCAGGCGGGTTTGCAGATCGACACTCATAGGCCTCCCGGCGCGCTCAGCGCTTGCCCGGCGGGTTGCCGGCCAGTTGCTTGGAACGGGCGTTCCTGGGGTCCAGTGCGGCGATGATCGCCAGTTGCTCTTCGGTGGGCGCTGCGGTGGTGGGCACCTTGTCGGGGATCACCAGTTTGAAACCGGTGTTCTCCACCACCTGCTCCACGCTCACGCCGGGGTGCACGCTGACCAGCCGAATCTGGTGGTCGGGGCCACCGAAGTCCATCACGCACAGGTCGGTAATGATGCGTTTGATATCCACCAGCTCTTCCAGTGTCCAGCCCCTGGCGAGGCGCGCCGGGTTGAAGCCTATCGATGACACCATATCCACTTCGCCGTCCACAAACACCTTGGTGTTGTGGCTGGGCACGAAGAACGAGTTGCGGTGGCTGATGGAGTTGCCCGGGAAACCGCGCACACCCAGCATCTGCACTTTGGGCTTGGCATAGGTGCCGCCGATACAGGAAATATTGCCCTGGCCAAAGCGGTCGATCTGGGTGGGGGTCACCATCGCGTGGCGGCGGCCGCTCCAGACATTGTCGAAAATGCGCGTGAAACCCATCCAGGTCTCGTTCTTCTGCACAAAACCGGGGCCGCGGCCACTGACCGGGTTCGGCTCGCTGAGCAGGAAGGACTCGCTGTCGGTCATCATCAGATCGGTGTTGCAGGTCTTCATCGCCAGGCTGGCGGCCAGGCGCGGGATCATGCCGATGCCGGTGGCCAGCACCTCACCATCCCCTTCGAAGGCCTCCGCGGCGGCACAGATCACCAGTTCCGCGAGGGTAAAATCAGCTGCGGGCTTGCTCATGACAGACCTCCTCAATAGACCGGCAACGGCAGTTTTTTGATGGCATCCAGGCCGCCAACCAGGGCCTGGTACTCGGCTTCGGATTTGCCGTTGAGGTACTTGTCGGCGTAGGCCGCAAATCCGCCTTCCTTGGCACTGGCGTTGTACTCCTGAAAATGGGGCACATCGAAACCGTACAGCGGCGTGCAGGAGCTGGGGTGGGCGCCCCCGGGAATGTGCACCACGCCGGTGGTCATGGAGCGCTCCCACATCACGTAGCGCGACTCCTGGGCGTCGTGGAAATAGGCGCTGTCGACCAGCTCGTCGCAGCTGACAAAGGTCTCTTTGGCAGCGCGCACCAGCCACTCGTCGATCTGGTGGTCGGGGCCCTTGATCTGACACACGCCGCGGCTGTCGGCGCGGTCGGCGTGCACCAGGGTCGCGTCCAGGTGGATCGCCGGCATAGCTACCCACTGCTTGTCGTCATAGGGGCTGTCGACCAGCTTGATAGCGGGGTTGTGGGTCAGCACATCGGTGCCGAGACCGATCTTGGTGGGGATAAACGGCAGGCCCCAGGCGGCGGCGCGCAGGCCCAGCAGCAGCATGCCCTCGTCGACCTCCATAACCTCCAGTTCACCCTCCTGGCGCGCCTTGCGGAAGTAGGGCTCCAGCGGAATAAAGTCCAGAGAGACAAAGGCGAAGATCACCTTTTTGACCCGGCCGGCCGCGCACAGCATGCCCACATCGGCGCCACCGTAGGCGACCACGGTCAGATCCTTCAGGTCCGAGCGGAGTATCTCCCGCACCAGGGCCATGGGCTTGCGCCGCGGGCCCCAGCCGCCAATACCTATGGTCATGCCGTCGCGCAGACGACCGACCACCTGGGCTGCTGACATCTCTTTGTTCATGCCTCACCTCACCGTTGAGAGAACCTCGGAACCGCACCCCTCGGCGCGCCCGACTGATTGCGCATACTAGCTGCGCACCCCCGCGCACTCGCAGAGAGCACGGGGACTGATCTACGCATAATTGCGGGATTTTACCCCGAGACCACAAAAATACGCAATTGAACCAAATATGTAGTACGCACACCCCGCAACGTCCGGGCGCCGGCAGGCCTCAGCTTGCCGGCCCCGCCACGATCCGGCTCATGCGGTAGTCGTGCTTGACGAAATTCACTCCCAGTGAGCACTCACTGCGGTGCACACCCGGTATCGCACTCACGGTCTTCTGAATAAACCGCGCCAGCTGAGCATTGCTCTGCACCATGGTGATCGCCAGGATATCGGAGCGGCCCAGCATCAGGCCCACAAAGCCGATCTCCGGCACCGCCGCGAGCTGCTCGGCCACGTCGCGACTCACGGCGGTCTTCTCGACCTCGATCCACAGGTAGGCGAGGGTCGGGTTGGGCAACTGGCGAATATTGGTGATGGCCGTGATATGCATCTGGCCCTCGTCCTCCATACGCTTGATGCGCGCCCGCACCGTGCCTTCGGTCACCCCCAGCTCCGCGGCGATCCTGCGATTGCTGGTGCGCGCGTCGCGGCTGAGCCAGCTGAGGATCTGCCGGTCGAGGTCGTCCAGCAGCCGCTTAGCCATGGTCGTTGCGCCGTTCGTCGCGGTCGAAGGGCACCCAGTGGGGCTGGTTCTTGAGCACGTCCACCGCCATCGCCGGCTGGATCCGTCGCACGCCCTCGACCCGGGCCAGCTTGTCGGTGATCAGGCGCGACAGCGCTTCCTGGTTCTCCGCCACCGCCAGCAGCTCGATATCCAGACTGCCCACCACCTGGCAGACGGAAAACACCTCGGGAAACCGGGCTAGGTCGCGGGCCACCCGCAGCGCGGAGCGGCCCTCCACCTGAATGCCCACGGCCAGCATCATGGCGTAACCGGCGGCCTCGTAATCTGTGACCGCCACCACCCGCATGGTATCGGACTCTTCCAGACGCCGCACCCGCGCGCGCACCGTCGCCTCGGTCAGGCCCAGTTGGGCGGCCAGCGCCCGGAACGGCATACGGCCGTCCTTGCGCAGCAGCCCGATGATCTGCTGGTCCGTGTCGTCGAGGGCGGCACTGGTCAAGGGAGCAGGTCCTGCGCCAGCTTGCGCAGCTCGGGCTTGACCACCTTGCCCGCCGCATTCATGGGCAGGCCGTCGACAAAGCGGATAAAGAAGGGCTGTTTGTAGCGCGCCAGGCGCGCGGCGCAATGGGCCTTGACCGCCGCTTCATCCAGGTTGCTGCCGGGCCTGGTGACGATAAACGCCATGCCCACCTCGCCCTGAGGCTGACGCGGCACGCCGATCACCGCAGCCTGAGCTACGCCGGCGAGCTCGTAGAGGGTTTTCTCGATCTCGGCGGGATAGACGTTCTCGCCGTTCATGATGTACATGTCTTTGAGGCGGTCGGTGATGGTGAGGTAGCCGCGCTCGTCGATGACGCCGATATCACCGGTGCGCAGCCAGCCGTCCTCGGTGATCGCCTCGGCGGTGGCGACCGGGTCCTCGAAATAGCCCTGCATCACGTTGTAGCCGCGCACCCAGATCTCGCCCTCCTGGCCCGGCGCGACCACGGCCCCGGTGGCCGGGTCCACGCACTGCAGTTCGACGCCGGGAATGGCGCGGCCCGACGTATTGGCGACGACCTCGGGGTCGTCGTCCGGGCGGCACACGGTGACCACGCCGGTGGACTCGGTGAGGCCGTAGGCCGTCACCACGGTCTGAAAACCCAGGATGTCGCGCATGTCCCGCACCAGCTGCACCGGCACACTGGCCGCGCCGGTCACCCCCAGGCGCAGGCTGGACAGGTCGTAGCGCTCGCGCAGGGGGTCGGCCAGCAGCATCTCGTACAGCGACGGCGCGCCGGGCAGCATGGTGACCCGGTCGCGCTCGATCTGGGCGAACACCTTCTCCTTGTCGAAGCTGATCACCGGCAGAATGGTGCAGCCCTTGATCAGCGCCGCGAGCCAGCCGGCCTTGTAGCCGAAGGAATGGAAGAAGGGGTTGATGATCATGTAGTTGTCGTCGGCGCGCAGGTCCACGGTGTCGCTCCAGGCACTGAACGCACGGATGTTCTGCTCGTGACTGGACAACACCCCCTTGGGGCGCCCCGTGGTGCCGGAAGTAAACAGCATGTCCACGGCGTCGGTGGGCTTGATGCCCGCCTCGCGGGCGGCGGCATCCGCTTCGCTGACCGTCTCGGCCGCGGCCAGAAAGTCGCTCCAGGACTGGGCCGCCGCGTCTTCGCCGCGCAGCAGCACCCGGCGCTCCAGCGCCGGCAGGTCTTCCCCGGCCAGCATGGCCAGCGGGCTGCCCTTCTCCAGCTGGGGGTAGGTAAACAGCAGCCGCACCCCGCTGCGGCGCAACACGTCCGCGGCTTCGCTGCCCTGCCAACGGTTGTTGAGCGGCACCAGAATGGCCCCCGCCGACTGCAGGCCGATGGCGGCGGTGATCCACTCCGCAATATTGGGCGCCCAGATCGCAACCCGATCGCCCTTGGCGATGCCCGCCGCCATCACCGCGCGCGCCACGCGGCGCCGTATCTGCTCCAGTTCGCGATAACGGATGACAATCTCACCGTCACGTATCGCCACCCGCTCCGGGTCGCGCTTGGCGGCGTGCTGGACCAGCAGGGGAAGTGTCAGGGGCACCGGGACATTGGCCATGCGTATCGAGTTCTTCACCAGGAGTCGGGGGCGTTAGTCTATGGGCAGGCTCGCGGCCCGGCAACCGCTATGCGTAGCCGCTGCCGGGTCAAACTACGAAAAACCCGGGGCAGCAGGGCCTCGAATAAAACAAACGCGAATAAGGCGCCCGGCCTCCGGCCGCCTCAGAGCGCGCGGGTCACGCCGAGCGCGGCAGTTCCGCCAACGCCTGTTCGGCAGGCACATAGGCGCAGCCCTGGGCCGTCGCCACGGCTTCACAGGTCACCAGCCCGCGGTGGATGTTGAGCCCGTTGCGGAATCCGGCATCGGCGGCCAGCGCCTGCTGACAGCCTTTGTTGGCCAGCGCGATCACATAGGGCAGGGTCGCGTTGGTCAGCGCGAAGGTCGAGGTGCGGGCGACGCCGCCCGGCATATTGCCCACGCAGTAGTGGATCACCCCGTCCACCACAAAGGTCGGCGCCTCGTGACTGGTGGGCCGGCTGGTTTCAAAGCAGCCGCCCTGGTCGATGGCCACATCCACCATTACCGCACCGCGCTTCATTGCGCCCAGCATCTCGCGGCTGACCAGGCGCGGCGCCTTG
>JAVEVZ010000344.1:0-3085 GCA_034004805.1 Spongiibacteraceae bacterium
GAGCTAGACGGGATCGAACCGTCGACCTCTTGCATGCCATGCAAGCGCTCTCCCAGCTGAGCTATAGCCCCACAGCGCGAGGAGCTGCGCATGATACGCACGCCCCCCAAAGCTGTCAACAGAGAAAATAGCCCTGTTATTCAGCGTCTTGCAGGCCCTGCGAGACGAGGGTCGCATACTCCTTTTCCAGCGCCTTGAGACGCTTCTTGCCGACTCCGCCCAGCAGGTCCACGGCATGCCGCAGGCGCGCGCGGCTGAGTTCCGGACCGAGGATGGCCATGCTGTCGACCACGGAGATCGAGGCGGTGCTGCCGGCGATGGCGACAAACAGCGGACCGAAGAAGTCCTTGATCTTGCAACCCAGCGTGTCGGCCAGCTCCTTGAGCTCGGCGAACACCCGGTCGCGCTCCCACTGCACCAGGGCTTCCATGCGCCACAGGGCAAACTGCAGCACTTTGACCAGCTCGTCACCCTCGAACTTGAGGCCGGCAAAATCTGCGGGCTTGAGGGGCAGCATGCCGGAGACAAAAAAGCTCGCCAGGGGCGCGAGGTCGCTGAAGGTTTCCATGCGCTGGCGGGCGTGGGGCAGGATTTCCATCAGCCTTTCACGGTTGTAGGCCCAGTCGTGCAGCCGGTCCGCCAGCTGGTCGAGGGACAGGTCTTCGCGTATCCACAGGCCGTTCAGCCAGCGCAATTTTTCCATGTCGAAGATCGGCCCGCCCAGGCTGACGCGCTGGATATCGAAGTGCGCGTGCATGTCGGCAAGAGAGAACTTCTCGCGCTCATCGGGCATGGACCAGCCCATCCGGCCCAGGTAGTTCAGCAGCGCTTCGGGCATAAAGCCCATGCGCCGATAATAGAGGATACCGGTGGGGTTCTTGCGCTTGGAGAGCTTGGATTTATCCGGGTTGCGCAACAGCGGCAGATGGCACAGCACGGGCATGTCCCAGCCGAAATACGCGTACAGGAGTTTGTGCTTGGGCGCGGAGTTCAGCCACTCCTCCCCGCGCAGCACGTGGGTGATTCCCATCAGGTGGTCGTCCACCACGTTGGCGAGGTGGTAGGTGGGCATGCCGTCGGACTTGAGCAGGATCTGCGCATCCACGGGGGCCCAGTCCAGCTCCAGCTCGCCGCGCAGCAGGTCCGGGATCGCAACCTTGCCCTCCTCCGGCACCCGCATGCGGATCACCGAGGGCGCGCCGGCCGCCTGGCGGCGCGCGACTTCCTCCTCCGGCAGGGCGAGGTCCGAAGGCTTGAGTGCACGGTTGATGCCGGCGTCTTTCAGCGCATCGCGCAGCTGATTCAACTCGTCAGGGGTGCGATAGCAGACGAAGGCGTGGCCGCTGGCCACCAGTTGCTCGGCATACTGGCGATAAATCTCCGCGCGCTCACTCTGCCGGTAGGGGCCGTGCGGACCGCCCACATCGGGGCCTTCGTCCCAGTCGAGGCCCAGCCAACGCAGCGATTCAAGGATGGCCCGCTCCGACTCCGGCGTGGAGCGCTCCTGGTCCGTGTCCTCGATGCGCAGAATAAACTGGCCGCCGTGCTGGCGGGCAAAGCACAGGTTGAACAGGGCGATATAGGCCGTGCCCACATGGGGGTCTCCGGTGGGCGATGGCGCGATGCGAGTGCGGACAGTCATGGGGCTCCCGATGGGCTCAGTCAAAACAGCTGCTGGCCAGTGGTCAATCCGGCGGCGACCGGTCGTGAATAGTGGCGAGCAGCAGGGTCTGTATAATGGCCGGTGATTATACGGTGTAGCCCGAGCCCTCAGCCACGCATGTCCATACCCACGCTGTCCCGCCGCATTGCGATTGCCCCCATGATGGCTTGGTCGGATAGACACTGCCGGATGTTCTGGCGCCAGCTCACCCGGCATTCCCTGCTGTACACCGAAATGGTGACGGCCCAGGCCGTGCTGTATGGGGGCCCTGAGCGGTTCTTTGCCCACCATCCCGAGGAACATCCCCTCGCCCTGCAGTTGGGCGGCAGCGACCCGGCCATGCTGGCGAGTGCGGCGGCGCAGGGCGAGGCCTGGGGTTTCGACGAGATCAATCTCAACTGTGGCTGCCCGTCGGACCGGGTTCAGAGCGGGCGCTTTGGCGCCTGCCTGATGGCGGAACCTGCGCTGGTGGGCGACTGCGTGGCCGCCATGTGCGACGCGGTGAGTGTGCCGGTCACCGTCAAACACCGCATCGGGATCGACGATCTGGACAGCTATGCGCTGCTGCGGGATTTTGTCGGCACGGTCGCCGAGCGCGGTTGCCGGACATTTATCGTGCACGCGCGCAAGGCCTGGCTGCAGGGGCTGAGCCCCAGGGAAAACCGCGAAGTGCCGCCCCTGGACTACCCGCGTGTGTACCGCCTGAAAGCCGACTTTCCCGAACTGGAAATCATCATCAACGGCGGCATCGACAGTCTGGATACCTGCCAAGAGCACCTCGCCCATGTCGACGGCGTGATGCTGGGGCGCGCCGCCTACCAGGACCCCTACCTGCTGGCCGGTGTCGACCGGATGTTTTTTGGCGCCACATCCCCGGCGCCGAACCGCGGCGATGTGCTGGTGGGCTGGCTGCCCTATGTCGAGGCGCAGCTGGCCGCGGGCTGCCGGCTGAGTCATCTCACCCGCCATATTCTCGGGCTCTACCAGCACTGCCCCGGCGCGCGGCAGTTTCGCCGCCATATCAGCGAGCACGCGCACCGGCGCGGCGCCGGCATCAACGTGCTGACCGACGCCCTGGCGCTGGTGGAACCCGCGGCCCTCGCCACAGTCTGACTTTCAGCGACCGCGAAATCCTGCTACAACTGCGGCCATTTACACGAAGCATCGAGTAACACCCATGAGCAGCAAGCTGGCGCAACTGCGCGCCATGACCGACGTGGTGGCGGACACCGGCGATATCGACGCCATCGCGACCTACAAGCCGCTGGACGCCACCACCAACCCCTCCCTGCTGTTGAAAGCCGCGCAGCTACCGCGCTATCAGCCGCTGGTGGCCGACTGCGAGGGCTGGGCGCGGCGACAGAGCGGCAGCAGCGATGACGTACAGTCCGCCTGCATCGACCAGCTGGCGGAGAATATCGG
>JAVEVZ010000345.1:0-3060 GCA_034004805.1 Spongiibacteraceae bacterium
TCGAGTGTATCGAAGAAGCCGGCGTGCGCACTCGCGACGGCACACTGCACGAACTGGATGTCATCGCGCTGGCCACCGGCTTCAAGGCCGATATGTTTATGCGGCCCATGCACATCGAAGGCCGCGATGGTGCCAGGCTCAACGATGTCTGGGCCAGGCGCCCCTACGCCTACCTGGCGATTTCCATTCCCGACTTTCCCAATCTTTATATGCTCAATGGCCCAACAGGCCCGGTCGGCAATTTTTCACTGATCGATATCGCCGAGCGCCAGTGGGCCTATATCGAGCAGTTGATAGCGACGCTGGAGCAGGGCGCGGCCCGGGAAATCAGCGTCACCACAGATGCCATGCAGGACTATGAGCGCAGCCGTATCGAGGCGGCGAAAAATACCATCTTTGCCTCGGGCTGCCGCAGCTGGTACCTGGATGCCGAGGGCGTGCCGGCCAGCTGGCCCTGGAGCTATCAGGCATTCGCCGATGCGATGGCTGCCCCCGACCTCAGTCGTTATGAGGTACGCTGACCGGACATCCGCTGATAACGCCAACAGGCCTGTGATCAGCGCACTGTCCCGAAGTGTGAGGTAAGCATGGAAAAAATAATCTATCTGCTGGGCCGCGAAGCGGGCGCTGATATGACGGCCTGCCGCGACTGGCTGATCAACGCCGCGGTGCCCGCTGCACTGCAGGCTGGCGCGTACAGTGTTGTGCTGAATGTAGCGGATATCGATGAGCCGGTGCGCGCCGAATCACCCCAGCGCATCGCCGGCTCGTGGGAGCAACTGGGCGGCGCGCTGCACCTGTGGTTCGACACGCTTGAGGCGCGCGCGCCTGTCGAGGCAATGCTGGAGGACCGGCTGCCCTGGGTTCATGGGTATCTGGTGACCGAGTCCATTCCGCAGAAGTGTGAGCGCAGCTGGAAGTCGGGAGAGCGCCGGCCGGGAGTGACGCAGTTTACCGCGCACGCCAAGCCGGAAAATATCGACGACGCCGAGTTTTATCACAACTGGCAGGTGCGGCATTCCGCCATTTCGTTTCAGCTGCACCCTTTGCGCTGGTCCTATGAGCGCAATGCCGTCGCGCGCATCATGACGCCGGGCGCGCCCCCGCACCGCAGCATTGTGCTTGAGCACTTCAGGGAGTTGCGTGATTTCACGGATGAGGGCCGGTACTTTGGTGAGCAGTCGGTGGTGGAGGAAATGTTCGCGGAGCTTGCGGGCTTCTGCGATGTCAGCACGATGCTCACCGGCCCCATGAGTGAGTACGTGTTCGAGCGCGACGCCTGATAGATCGCGACAGCGCCGCGGTGATCGTGCCGCGATAGGCGGCGCGCGTCAGTGGCTTACCGGCTGTCCGGGTCGTTGTGGCGAATGGGCCCCGTCACCCAACGCCTCGAAGGCCCGCTCGCAGGACAGGTAGGACTGGCCCGTGAGTTCTTCCAGCAGGGAGCTCTGCGCGAGCTGGTCCAGCACCCGGCCCTTGGCCTCCGCCAGATGCAGGCGCACGCCGCGCTGCTTTAACTCGTCGTTGAGGTTGAGCAGCATGACCAGTGCAGTCACGTCGATGCGGCTGATGGCCGACATCGCCAGCACCAGATCGCGGGTGTCAGGGTGCGCGTGCAGGCGTTGCTGGATCAGCTCGTAGACGCGTTCGGCATTGCCAAAGAAGAGATTGTCGTCGATGCGCAACATCAGGAGGCCGCGTTTTGTCTCGACCTCGAATCGGCTGACGTTGCGAAAATGTTCGGTGCCGGGCACGCGCCCGATAACCGCGATATGCGGGCGGCTGCTGCGCCAGATCCAGCTCACCAGCGAAGCGCCGACGCCGACCGCGATGCCGGTTTCGACGCCGAACACCACCACGCTGAGCGCTGTCACCAGCATGGCCCCGGCCTCACCGCGGTCATAGAGCCAAGCCTGGCGCAGCCCCTTCAGCTGTATCAGCTGCAGGACCGCGGCGATAATCAGCGCCGCCAGCAGACTCATTGGCAGCGCCGCGAACAGGTCGGTCAGGAACAGCAGGGCCAGCAACACGAGGCCGGCCGCGAACACCCCTGACAGGGGGCTCTGTGCGCCGGCCTCGGCGTTGACCACCGTGCGCGAGAAACTGCCGCTCACCGGGAACGCCCCCATCAGCGCACTGCCGATATTGGCGGCGCCCAATGCGCGCAGCTCCGCATCCGCGTCCAGGCGCTCGCGGGTGCGCTGCACATAGGCCTGGGCGATGGCGATGTTCTCCACAAAGCCCAGCAGGCTGATCACCAGCGCCGCCGGCCACAGGTCGCGCACCCAGGCGCTGTTCCAGGCGGGCACGCGCAATGCCGGCAATCCTTCGGGCAAGGTGCCCACCACGGCCAGGGCGCGCTGCCACTCCGCGCCGATTACCACCAGGGTGCCGGCCCCCAGCAGAATGATGGGCAGCAGGCGCTGTGCGGTTAAGGCGGCGCCGGGAGACAGCCCCAGATACACCAGCGCGGGCACGGCGATCAGTCGGCTGATGACCAGTATCGCCAGCGCCGCCAGGCCCAGGCCGGCGGCGATGGGATTGGCCTGGGGCAGGCCGAGCACCAGTGGCGGGAGGCTGGCGAGGCCTGACTCGCCGCTCGCCGGCAGCCCAAGCAGAGGTGGCAGCTGGCTCACCAGAATAAGGAGGGCCGCGCCGCTGACAAAACCTTCGATCACAGGGTGGCTGATCAGCTGCGCAATGGCGCCCAGGCGCAGCAGCGCAGCGGCTAGCAGCATCAGTCCGCACATCAGCGCCAGCAGCGCGGCCGCAGCGGTGTATTGCAGGGGATCGGCGATGGCCAGTGGCGCCAGCGCGCTGGCGGCGAGCAGCGAGGTGATGGCCATGGGCCCGATGGACAGCACTGAGCTGGAGGCAAACAGGGCGTACAGCAGTGCGGGCAACAGGCTGGCGTACAGGCCGTAGTGGGGCGGCACGCCGACCAGGGTGGCGTAGGCCAGGCCCTGGGGAATCTGCATCAGCGCTACCACCAGACCCGCGATCAGGTCGTCGCGCAGGAAGGCCCGCCGATAGCGGGCCGCCCACGGTGGCAGCAGCCGC
>JAVEVZ010000039.1:0-14154 GCA_034004805.1 Spongiibacteraceae bacterium
GTTTCTTGAGATTCAGGCGATCCGCGGGTTCTGGGGCGACCCTGATATGAAGCAACTCGCCAATTATGATCTGGATAAGTTCGCGCTTGATGATCAAGGTCGCTTTGAAATAGGCGTTGGCCCTGAGCCGCTGCCCGGTATCGAAAACTGGATAGCCACGGACCCGACCTCGGACAACAACACCTTGCTGGTTCGTGAATGTTTCTACGACTGGCAGGCGGAGACGCCGGGTGAGCTGACCATCGAGCCCCTCGACTGGACGCCGCCGGCCGCGCTTGACGAGTCGGCACTGATCGGGCGAATCGAGGCGGCTCGGCGGATGATGCACTTTGCACTGGATACGTATTGCGGACCGTTCACCAGCCAGGTTCTTGATCGCGGTGGTCTCAATAACTTTATTGTCGAAGACACCAGTGGTGACGATGACGGTCGTTCGAATCCCTCTGCGCTGTATCTGCCTACGGTCTATGAGATCGGCAGCGACGAGGCGCTGATTATCGAACTGACCATCGGCGATGCGCGCTACTGGAGCGCACAGCTCGGCGACGTGTGGTTGCAGGCGACCGACTGGATCTATCGTCAGAGCAGCCTCAATGGCCATTACGCCCGGCCGGACAATGACGGCAAGATCCGTCTTGTGCTTTCAGCCGAGGATCCCGGTGTGGCGAACTGGCTGGACGTTGGCCCGCATCTAAAGGGAGTGGTGGTGGTCCGCGCCTATTTCGTCAAGGCGTTTGCGCCGCCGGCGACGCGACGTGTGCCACTGTCCGAACTTCATCGCCATTTGCCTGAAGACACTGTGACGGTCACTGCCGAGGCGCGAGCCCATGCCCTGCGGGAGCGGTCCCGGGCGGCATTGCGACGCTACGGCTACTGATTCCTATACCGCTTCAATGATCCGAGGATCCCTGTCATGACCACACCGTCCGATCAAGCCGTTACCTCGCATCTGATCGACCCCAGCGCACCGCTGGAGCGACCTGAGTGGGTTCAGCGAATGAACGAGGAAGGTCGCCTGTGGCGCGATGGCGGCATGTTGTCGGAAATGGTGCTGATGGACGAGGCGTCGCTGCTGGCATCGGCACGGAACATGACCGGGCTGGACGATTTCGGTGACGACGACTGGCACGAGCCGTTTCAGGTATTGGTGCGGGCGCTGGTAGAGGAGGCGGAGCTGAATCTTGTGGGGCGGCTGGTGGCGCGCAGCGAGATTCTCTGCTGGTTGAAAAACCGGCTTAAGCTCACCGATCTGGTCAAGCGTCACCCGGAAATTCTCGAAGAACAGATCGTCAAGCCGATAATCATTACCGGCCTCGGCCGCTCCGGGACCTCCATCCTTCAGGAGTTGTTGTGGCAGAACCCGGACTTCCGCACGCCGCTGTTCTGGGAAACTTACTGCATGGCCGAGTCAGCCGAGTCCGGCGGGCGCGACGAGCTGGCGCGACGCGTAGGCTGTGGCCTGACCGAGCAGATGGTCCGCATAACGCCTGAGGTGCAGGCAATGCACGAGACCGCGGGCGATATCCCCGCCGAGGACGCCACGGTCTGGAACTACTCCTTCCTGTCCGACCACATTCTCTCGTATTACCAGATTCCCAGTTACGAGGCCTACTTTAATCGGGCCGACCCGCGGATTCTGTTCCGCCATCACAAACTGGCTCTGCAGGCGCTGCAGTGGCGATCGCCGAAGAAGCAGTGGTTCGGCAAAACCCTGTACTACCTGGGACACCTCCCCGCACTGTTTGAGGTATACCCGGACGCACGCATTATCCACACCCACCGCGATCCGCTGAAAGTTTCGGCTTCACTGGTAAAGCTGTTGCGTACCCTCTATTGGCAGCGCAGTGACAAAGACTTTGACGCGCCCGGCTTCGATGAACTGCTGGTGCCGGAGCAGACCGCCAGGCGCCTGGAGCGGGTTATTGATCAGCGGGACAGCGGCCAGATTCCGGGCGACCAGATCGTCGATTCACAGTTCGCCGACCTGATGGCGGACCCGGTGGCCAGTTTGCGCAGGATCTATGACGCTTTTGATATGCCGTTTACTGAAGACACTGCGCAAGGTATTCGAAACTATCTGGCCCGTAAGCCGCGCCACAAACACGGGGCAAACGAGTACCGACAACTCTCGCCGGAAATGATCGAACGGCTGCGGCCCGTATTCCGGCGCTATCAGGAACGTTACGGCGTGCCCAACGAAGTGTGATGACTTCGCCGCCTGCTATACCGTCGCGCTGCGAGCGGCGTCCCAGGCGAGGGTAACAATCCCCAAGCCGATCAGTCCGATCGCCAGCAGCTGGAGCGGGCTGACGGCTTCGCGCAGTACGGCGATTCCCACCGCCGCGGTCACCAGCAGCGAACCGCCGATGATCAGCGGATTGCCAACGGCGACTGCGACCCCTCGTCCGTAGATCACAAACGTCAGGATCTCCACCAGACCGATTGCGAGCCCTGCCAGTGCTGCCAGGCCCAGGCCTTTTGCGCTGCTGTGCATCACTGCGGAGTCGCCGGCGCGCAGGGTCAGCAGCAGGCCCAGGCCCAGAAATGCCGCCACAAACTGCAGCACGACGGCGCCCAGCACAGCGTTGATATGGTCGACAGACAGCTTGATAAACACGTTGTACAGGCCAAACATCAGCGCTGCGAGGGCGAGGTATAGCAGAGGCATGGTGTTTCCTTAACAAATTCCGGAATGGGTTTGGCGGCCCGTCAGCGCGTCGTGTTGCGCGCGACATCGGAGCCGGCTTCTATCGCCGCATAGAGGTTGCGCTAAGAACATCTCAGAGGCCGATTGCAGCCAGTCCGGCCGATGCCGTTCGCAACGGCCTTCTGGGTTTCTGCGGCTCGTCCCGCCATGTTTCTGCGCTCTGGTGCAAGCGTCACAGCCAGGCTTGTTGTCCCTGCCCGCATCTGGTGCGGCGCAGTAATCGCGCCCCGATATGGGGCGGTCAGGCACCTCCGTTTGCGCTCTCAGCGCGCGCAAAAATCATCTAACACTATGTTTTAAAAGCGCAATGTCACTCTGGCACACACAGTGCAATCGGTCGGTGTGCGGGCGACGGGAGTACGCCTGATCGCAACGGGGACCGCCCGCTGCGACAGTCTCGCCCGCGACACCCGGACCAGCACTCTGTGGAGAACAAGCATGCCAGTATTGAAAAACAAGTCCTACCTCTTTGTGGCAACCGCCCTGTCGGCCCATCTGCTGGCAACGCCTGCAGCCTGTGCCGATCCGTTTGAGCTCAGCGCATCCGCGGGTGTCGCCAGCATCTACTTGTGGCGAGGCCTGGATCTGGGCGATGGCTCACCCGCGGTGTTCGGCGACCTGACCGCCAGTGTCAGTGGCTTCTACGCCACGGCCTGGGCGTCCTCGGGGGACGACACGCTGGGCCAGGAGTACAACCTGATTGGTGGCTGGGGCGGCGAAGTCGGGGGTCTGGGCATTGATCTCAGCTTGCTGAGCTACATGTACCCGGACGAAACCCTGAACAACAGCGCCACCAACTTTGGCGATCTCACGGAAGCCATCCTGACGCTGAGCTACGGCCCTGTGAGCTTCACCTATATCGACAACATCGCAGGGGACTCCGGCTACGCGTACTACACCCTGGGCGCGGCGATCTCCAGATTTTCTGTCGCGGCAGGTCACCACGACTTCCAGGACAAGGGTGCTGATATGACGCATCTGGACATCACCTACGCCTACAACGACAGGCTCAGCTTTACGATCAGCCAGGTAATTGATGAAGAGGATGAGCAGATCAAGGACTACGACGACGAGCTCAATTTCGTCGTCTCCTACCAGCTTCCCCTGGAACTGTGAGCACCGCGCGCGACGTCCCTGCCGGGGCCCGCGCGGACTCAATACACGCAACACGCAAGGCAAGCCATTGAGGAGGCTGTGGACATGAAACTGGTTACTGCAATCATCAAGCCGTTCAAGCTCGACGACGTGAGGGAGTCCCTGTCCGAGGTCGGTATACAGGGCATTACTGTGACTGAGGTCAAGGGCTTCGGTCGGCAGAAGGGGCATACCGAGCTGTATCGCGGCGCCGAGTATGTCGTCGACTTTCTGCCCAAGGTAAAAGTCGAGGTGGCGACCTCTGATGCTTCCCTGGAGCGGGTTATCGAAGCCATCACCAGCGCAGCGCATACCGGCAAGATCGGTGACGGAAAGATTTTCGTGACGGAACTGCTGCAGACAATCCGCATCCGCACCGGCGAGACGGGTGAGGATGCGGTCTAGAAAACACAATGAGGACCGGGCCAGACGAACCGCGCCATTGTGGCCGGTGCTTTTCCGGTTGTATCGATCAAATCGCAGTTCCCGTGGAGGAAAACACTGTGGATAGCAACGTTTACGAACTGCAGTACGCGCTGGACACTTTCTATTTTCTGGTGTGCGGCGCGCTGGTTATGTGGATGGCCGCCGGCTTCGCAATGCTGGAGTGCGGCCTGGTCAGGGCGAAAAACACCACCGAAATCCTGACCAAGAATTTCGCACTGTTTGGGGTGGCGAGCATCATGTACCTGTTGTGCGGTTACGCGCTGATGTACGACGGCGCCTATCTGCTGACAGGCATTGCCGATGTGGATGCCGATGCTGTACTGGGGGATTTCTCGAGCCGTGAAGAAGGCTTCCGCGGCGGCGCAATTTATTCCAGTGCTGCGGACTTCTTCTTTCAGGTGGTGTTCGTTGCGACGGCCATGTCCATCGTATCCGGCGCCGTGGCAGAGCGCATGAAACTGTGGGCCTTCCTGTTGTTTGCGGTGGTCATGACCGGGTTTATCTATCCGGTAGAGGGCTCGTGGACCTGGGGTGCAGAGGGCATGTGGGGCATCAATCTGGATGACCAGTTCGGGTTCAGCGATTTTGCAGGTTCCGGCATCGTGCATATGGCGGGCGCCGCCGCTGCCCTGGCCGGTGTGCTGCTGCTGGGTCCGCGCAAGGGCAAGTACGGCAGGAACGGTGAAGTCAACGCGATACCTGGCGCCAACCTGCCCCTCGCGACCCTGGGCACGTTCATCCTGTGGATGGGCTGGTTCGGATTCAACGGCGGCTCGGTGCTGAAGCTCGGCGACATCGGCAGCGCCAATTCGGTCGCGATGGTATTTCTCAACACCAACACCGCTGCTGCCGGGGGGGCGATCGCTGCGCTGATTGCTGCGCGCCTGCTGTTTGGCAAGGCGGATCTGACCATGGTGCTCAACGGCGCGCTCGCCGGCCTGGTGGCCATCACCGCAGAGCCCAACACGCCGGCTGCCTGGCAGGCGTTGTTGTTCGGTGCGCTGGGTGGCGTGCTGGTGGTGTTCTCCATTCTGGCGCTGGACAAGCTGCGTATTGATGATCCGGTGGGTGCGATCGCAGTACACGGTGTGGCGGGCTTTGCCGGCCTGCTGCTGGTGCCGGTGACCAACCCCGAGACCACTGTCCTGGGGCAGCTGGCAGGCGCCGCAGTGATTTTCGGCTGGGTGTTTGTCACCAGCCTGTGTGTGTGGAGCATCATCAGGATGACGCTTGGCATCCGGGTGAGTGAAGAGGAGGAATACAAGGGCGTCGACATCTCCGAGTGCGGAATGGAGGCCTACCCGGAGTTCATGGTAGGCAAATAGTCGCGCAAGGGGTGAAGGGCCGGAGTACCCGAAGGGGCGCTCCGGCCTTTTTGCGTTGGCGTCGCGGTCTGCTTGCTTGCGCCATATAGTGGTGTGGGCTAACTTAGCGGCGCTTGTTGCTGTTCTGTTTCAGACCCCGTCAAAAGCGCAATACCAGGAGAGTTCGGATGAAATTGGTGACCGCGATAATCAAGCCTTTCAAGTTGGACGATGTGCGCACAGCATTGTCCGAGGTTGGTGTGCAGGGCATTACGGCCACTGAGGTCAAGGGCTTTGGCCGCCAGAAGGGGCACACCGAACTGTATCGCGGCGCTGAGTATGTGGTGGATTTCCTGCCCAAGGTGAAGCTGGAGATCGCGGTCGCCGACGAGGCTGTTGAAGGTGTTATTGAGGCGGTGATGAAGGCCGCCGCCACCGGCAAGATCGGCGACGGCAAAATTTTTGTGACCGCGCTGGAGCAGGTAATCAGGATACGCACTGGCGAGACAGGGGAGGACGCGATCTAGGGCATCTCCGCAAAACCGCCGTGATTGCCCCCGGGCTTTCGGCGGTTTTCGAAATGCTTGCCAGTTCCCGCCACGTCCTGTTTCCTGCGCGCCGGCAACAGCCCCATGTGTCCCGCGCCCGATTTTCCGCAGCCCCCCGCCACACCTTTCCGATAACTTTTCCGGCGTCATCACTGGTTGCGGTGTGACGCGTTGCGTTAACGTCGGTCATTCAGCTGCCGGGCAGGGCGTTCAACAACTGCGCGACAAAGGCGTGGCGTTGATTGTCGGCGGCGAGAGCGTCCAACCGCTCCCGGGGGGCTTCCTGTGTCAGCGGGCGGTAGTGATGCCAGGCGCGCAGGAGATTGACGTCGTCCCGGTACAGCAGCTCGTGCACCAGCCGGCAGTGTGCGACAAAACGCGACAGTTGCTGTGCGTCAGCCAGCGCAGTTTCTTCGACGATCGCCAGCCAGGGCAGGCTCGCTTTGACGGCCGCGGCATACAGCCCGTAGTCCAGGGCCATAACGTCACCCTGCGCATTGAATACCGGCGTACTGCCGGCGCCGCAACTGGGCGAGCGACTTTTAAAAATATGCCCCGCCAGCGGCAGCTCACGCCAGCGCGCCACCTGGCGCTGTGCGTAAGCCTGCAGTGCGGGCGTCACATCCAGTTCAGCGTTGTCCCGGCCCAGGGCATGCAGGACCCCATCGCGCTCGCGCAGGGCGACGGGCGGGCGGGGCACACCCAGTCCCGCCCCGGCTTCCGGGCAGACGGTGACCAGCTCCAGTAGCGGCGCCAGTTGCTCTGCGATGCGCGTATGGCGCTTGTGGCCGCCGTCATACCGCACCGGTTCGCCGACCAGGCAGGCGCTGACCGCAACTAATGGGCGTAAGTCCGCGGTGTCGGAAAACAGGTAGGAAAACATGCGGATTAGTGAACCCCGTGGGCCCGCGACAGGGGCAGATTAAAAAAATGTGCGCCTCCGTACTTTTCGCACTTGCAGGCTCCCGGCTCTGCACTATATATAGCGCTCGAAATCGACGCGGCGCGGCAGCGCTGTAATCTTGGGCGGCATTAGCCATTGTGTCTGCAGGAGTCTGCGATG
This sequence comes from Spongiibacteraceae bacterium, assembly GCA_034004805.1. Taxonomy (GTDB): domain Bacteria; phylum Pseudomonadota; class Gammaproteobacteria; order Pseudomonadales; family CAMLJR01; genus JAVEVZ01. The sequence goes on from JAVEVZ010000039.1 coordinate 7,204, forward strand.
GCCAGAATAGAGCAACATGACGAAATGGACGAAATGGAAGACGAGGAGACGGGCGAAGACACCGTCGAGCTGCAGGACGATGTCGAGGAGGACGCCTCGCCGGTACTGACCAGCAAGCGGGACGAAAGCGCCGAGGAGGCTGAAGCCAGAACCGTGGCTGCCCGTGAACGGGTGCGCCAGGAACTGTCGCGGGATGTCGAGGCGTTTCTTGCGCGCGGCGGCAAGATCAATCAGGTCGCGCCCAATGTGGTGGCGGACCCGCCCCGCAAGCCCGAGGGCGACTACGGCAGCCGTCCGCTCTGAGTGGCGGCCCGGCCGGCGCTTCGCGCGTCGGTCGGGTTCTGTCAGGCCGGGCTCAGTCGAGGCGGGCAATTGCTGCGGGAAGTTCCCGCAGGTCGCCGATGGTTGCATCCGGGGTTGCGCGATGGCCGGGCCAGGGCTGGCCAGCGCGATTGAGCCAGATGGCGCGCGCCCCCAGCAGTTTAGCGGCTTCGATATCGTGCTCGATATGGTCGCCAACATGCAGCAGTTCGGCGGCTTTCACCCCGGCAGCGGCCATCGCGGCGCGGAACAAATCCGGCGCCGGCTTGCTGGCGTTGAGCTGTTCCGCCGAAAACGAAAATGAAAAATACCGGTCCAGCCCCAGGCGGCGCGGGCAGGCATTGCCGTTGGTCAGTGAGCCCAGCACATAGCGCGGCTGCAGCGCAGCCAGCACTTCCAGCGCACCGTCGAAATAGCGCACCGCGTGGCGAGCGCGCAGAAACTCCTCCAGTGCTCCATCGGCCAGATGGGCTGCCTCGCCAGCGGGCAGGCCCAGCTCCCGCAGCGCGGTCTCGACGCCCGCACGGCGCAGCGCAGTGATCTGGTGGCGCAGGTCGGGCTGGGTGTGCAGCAGTTGCAGGCGCACATCCCGCAGCCCGGACAGGTCATAGCGATCGCTCAGCGCCGGCACCCTGGCCACAAGCCATGCGTAGGTGCGCTGTTCGGCAGCCGTCAGCACCGGGGCCAGATCCCACAGCGTATCGTCCAGATCAAAACTGATCGCGCGTACCGTGCTCATGGTTTGCGGCGCCCGGCCCGGGGGTGGGCCTTGTCGTAGACGGCGGCCAGGTGCTGGAAGTCGAGGTGGGTGTAGATCTGGGTCGTCGACAGGTTGGCGTGCCCCAGCAGCTCCTGTACCGCGCGCAGATCGCCGCTGGACTCCAGCAGATGGCTGGCAAAGGAGTGGCGCAGCATATGCGGGTGCAGGTGCTGGGGCAGCCCGCGCCGTCTGGCTTCGGCCGCCAGCCGCAGCTGTATGGCGCGGTGGCTCAGACGACGGCCGCTGCGGCCGATAAACAGCGCCCGGTCCTGGGGCCTGGCCGCGTCGCGCACGGCCAGCCAGGCCCGCAGCGCGCGCAGGGCGGCGCGTCCCACCGGTACCCGGCGGGACTTGTTGCCCTTGCCGGTGACCTCCACCAGCTGCTGTTCGGGGTCCACAGCGTCGAGGTCAAGGCCCGCCAGCTCCGCCAGCCGCAGGCCGCTGGAGTAGAGCAGCTCCATCAGTGCCTGGTCGCGCAGGCCCAGCCAGTCGGTGGCGGGCTGATCCAGCAGCTGTGCGGTCTGGTCGGCATCCAGCAGCCGGGGCAGGCGCCGGGGCTCGCGGGGCGCGCTGACCCCGCGCGCCGGGTTGTGTGGCATGCCCTGCTGAAGGGCGAGGTGGTCAAAGAAGCTGCGCGCCGAGGACAGGGCGCGCTGGATGCTGCGCCCACCCAGGCCCCGCTGGCGCAGGTTGGCGGCCCAGCGCCGGATATCGGCAGGGTGCACCGTGGTCGGTGCGGGATAGTTCAGAAACTCCCCCAGTCGGCAGAGGTCGCGAGCGTAGGCTTCGAGGGTGTGGGGGGATAGCCCGCGCGCGTGCCGCAGCGCTTTCAGGTAGCGCTGCTGGCTGTCCTGCCAGCAGTCACTTGGCATGGCCACTGGTGAGCGCCGGCAACAGCCGCGCGACCACGTCCGCGAGATAGCCCAGAAACAGCGTGCCCATGCTGGAGCGGAAATAGTGTTCGTCGCGGCTGCCGATGGCGAGTACGGCCTGGGGATAGCCGGCTCCCACCGGCACCAGAGCCGCGGAGCCCACCTGGTCGCCGCCGTCGGGAAACAGGAAGCGGTTTTCCGCCGGGCGCAGCACGCCGCACACCGCCTTGCCGCCGTTCAGGAGATGCCCGATCGCCGGCCGGGCTTGGTCCATGGTGACGACGCGGGCGCCTTTGCGGCGGCTGTTGGCCTCGCCGAACACGGTGAGTTGCGCGAAATCGACACCGAATTGCGCCGTAAGGCTGTGCTGGAAATTGTGGCTCAGGGCATTCAGGTCGCGGCTTTCGATCAAGCTCAGCACCAGCTGCCGGGTCTGGTCGAACAGCCGGTCATTGTTGCGCGCGTTCTCCAGCAGACTGGTGAGCCGGCCGCGAAGCTCCATATTGCGCTCGCGCAGCAGGGCGACCTGGCGTTCCAGCAGGGATACCGCGCCGCCCGAGGGATGATTAAGACGCAACTCCAGCAGCAGATCCTCATGGGTGAGGAAAAACCCCGGGTGGTTCTTGAGGTAGCGAACGACGTCTTCTTCGGAGGGCTGTTCGGTTTTCTTTTTTGTGCCGCTTGGGCTGTTTGTGCCGGATGCTTCCACACGTTCACCTAAATAATGGCCGGATCAAGCTTGCGGGGGCGTCATGGCCAGCCTGCTAGATCTGGATTTCACCTTCATACACCGTGGTCGCGGGCCCGGTCATCATAACGGGATGCCCCTCACCCCGCCACTCGATGCTCAGTTCGCCGCCGGGCAATGCGACGCTGACGCGTTCATCCAGCCAGCCCTGCAGCCGGCCGTGGACCACCGCCGCACAGGCGCCGCTGCCGCAGGCCAGGGTTTCCCCCGCGCCGCGTTCGTACACGCGCAGGCGGATGGCCTTGCGCGACACCACTTCCATAAAGCCCACATTGACCCGTTGGGGAAAGCGCGGGTGTGACTCGAGTACCGGGCCCAGTGCGGCCACCGGCGCGCCGTCGATATTCGCGACGCGCAACACTGCGTGGGGGTTGCCCATGGACACGGCGCCGAATTCCCAGGCCTGGTCCAGGGCGTCGATGTTGTAGGTCGCGGCGCGGGTTTCGGCCAGCAGCGGGATGTCGGCGGGCGCCAGTCGCGGCGCCCCCATATCGACGGTGACCTGATGGTCCGCAAGCACCTGCAGTTCGATAATGCCGGCGCGGGTTTCAACGCGCAGGCGGCGCTTGCCAGTCAGACGCTTGTCGCGCACAAAGCGCGCGAAACAGCGCGCGCCGTTGCCGCACTGCTCCACCTCGCCGCCGTCGGCGTTGAAGATGCGGTAACGGAAATCGACGTCCGGCCGGGTCGGGGTTTCAACCAGCAAGACCTGGTCGCAGCCGATGCCGAACCGCCGGTCTGCGAGTTTGCGTATCTGCTTTTCACGGGGCCGGAAGCGCTGGGTAATGAGGTCGAGCACGACGAAGTCGTTGCCCAGCCCGTGCATCTTGGTGAAACGTAACAGCACTGCGCTGGCTCCTGATTGCGCCTCGCCGAGCGGCGCAGTTCATCTCTGGATGCGGCAGTGCTGCCTCAGGGCAGTATCGATTCACCCCGCATCAGGTCGGCGATGGTCTCGCGTTCGCGCACCAGGTAGGCCCGGTCGCCATCGACCATGACTTCGGCGGCACGTGAGCGGGTATTGTAGTTGGAACTCATCACAAATCCATAAGCGCCTGCGGAGTGCATGACCAGCAGGTCGCCGGGTTCGACGCACAGTTCGCGGCCCTTGCCCAGAAAGTCGCCGGTCTCGCAGACCGGGCCGACGATGTCGTAAGCCCGGGTTGCGCCGGCGCGTTCGCGCACGGGTGTGATCGCCATCCACGCCTGGTACAGCGCGGGCCTGAGCATGTCGTTCATGGCCGCATCGACGATGCAGAAATGCCGGTCGCCATTGCTTTTGAGGTATTCGACGCGCATGGCCAGCAGGCCGGCGTTGGCGACGATGGAGCGGCCGGGTTCGAAGGCGAGGCTCAGTTTGCGCTGCCCCAGCCGCGCCAGCACGGCGCGCATATAGTCGCCGGGGGCGGGGGGTGTTTCATCGCGATAGCGCACGCCGAGGCCGCCGCCCAAATCCAGATGGCGCAGGGCAATACCTTCGGCGGCGAGGGCGTCCACCAGGGCCAGCACCCGGTCCATAGCGTCGAGGAATGGCTCGACGCGGGTCAGCTGCGAGCCGATATGGCAGTCCACGCCGAACACGTCCAGCCAGGGCCGGCCGCTGGCCCAGCGGTAGAGGTCCAGCGCCGCGTCGATATCGACGCCGAATTTGTTTTCCCGCAGGCCGGTGGAAATATAGGGGTGGGTCTGGGCGTCGACATCGGGGTTGACGCGGATCGAGACCGGCGCGCGTCGCCCCAACTCGGCGGCGATGGCGTCGATGCGCTCCAGTTCGGCGCGCGACTCGACATTGAAGCAGTGGATGCCCAGCGCCAGCGCCTCGCGGATTTCCTCGGCGGTCTTGGCCACGCCGGAGAACACCACCTTGTCGGGGGCGCCGCCCGCCGCCAGCACCCGCGCCAGTTCGCCGCCCGACACGATATCGAAGCCGGCCCCCAGCCGTGCCAGCACGTTGAGCACCGCGATATTGGAGTTGGCCTTGACCGCGTAGCAGATCAGGTGCGGGTGTCCCGCCAGCGCGTCGGCGTAGGCGCGGAATTGGGCTTCGATGGCGGCCCGGGAATAAATATAGAGCGGCGTGCCGTAGCGCTCTGCGAGCGGGGCCACGGCGCAGTCTTCGGCAAACAGTTCGCCGTCACGGGCGGTAAAGACAGTTGCGGCCATCAGTCTGCCGCCTGTTCTGAGCGCTGGTCCTGTGCCGGTTCCGCGGCCTGTGTCGCGTTGTCGGGCTCGGGTTGCGGCAGGTACAGAGGACCTTTCTGGCCACAGCCGCCCAGCAGCAGTGCGAGTGCGGTAAGTACGAGGGCGAGGCGTGGCATGGCGATTCCTGTGGTTGGCTGGCCAGGGCTGCGCATTATAGCCGGCGCGGCGGCCAGCCTGAAGTCGAGCTGGTCTATACTGGCGGGCTTGTTTGCGCAGTGTGCGGGCGATGCCGGGAACAGATGGCGTGACCGGGTCGTCAGCCTGCCGGTATCGCGGGCTGTTCGGGAGTACCTTCATGGCACGTCATCTGATTTTCGCGGCCACCATCCTGTTGGCGGTGGCGCCGGCTGTGGCCGAGCTCGCGGACCCTCTCTACATCGCCAACCGCAACCCGTTTGTGGCCATCTACGGACTGCCCGGTGCCGAAAGCGGTTACCTGCCGGCGGCAGATACGCTGGAGACCGGCCTGTTTCTCGATGTCGCCAACAACTGGCACCCGTCACGCAACGGCAATGAAGCGGTCGATCTCGACGGCGAGAGCTACCGCGGCGATCTGCGCCTGCGGTTTGGCGTCAACGCGCGCTGGGCGACCGGCTTTGATCTGGCGTACCTGCGCCACAACGGCGGTTTTGCCGACGGCCTGGTCGACGGTTTTCACGATCTGTTCGGGATGCAGGATGCCGATCGCGCCAAATACCCCCGCGACCAGTTGCTGTATCGCTATGCGCGGGATGGCGTCGATCAGGTCAGGGTTGACCGCGACAGCCAGGACTTCGCGGAGATGCGCTGGTCGCTGGGCTATCAATGGTTGCGCGACGCGCACCAGGGCCTGGCACTGCGTGCGGGGGTCAAGCTGTCACTGGGCGACGCCGATGAACTGACCGGCTCGCAGACCACGGATCTTTACGCCTCACTGAATTATTCGCGCCTGACCAGCCTGTGGGGATCGCCGCTGACCTGGCATGTCAGTGGGGGCGCCCTGTGGATGGACAAGGCCGAAGTCCTCGATGCCATTCGCCGGGACTGGGTCGCCTTCGGCTCGGGCTCGGTGTCCTGGGCGGTGCGCGAGTGGTGGCACTGGAAGCTGCAGCTCGACACCCACAGCGCGTTCTATCACAGCGACAAGTCCCAGCTGGGCCGCCCCGCCGCGCAGCTGACCCTGGGCGCCACGGCGGCGCTGGGCAGGACCTGGGCGCTGGATCTGGGTCTGGTGGAGGATGTCGCGGCGGATACCTCGCCGGATGTGGTGTTCCATTTCGGGCTGCGTCGAACCTATCAGTAGGAGTGTGCTGTGCTATCGGAGATTGAATACAACGCCTTGATCGAGGCGGCTTTCACAGCCATCGAAGATGCGGTGGACAACGCCGACCCGGATCTCGACTGCGAAGGGGGTATCGGCATGCTGACCATAGACTGCGGCGCCGGTGGCCAGCTGATATTCAGTCGCCAGTCCCCGACCCGCGAGCTGTGGCTGGCGGCGCGCTCCGGTGGCTACCACTTTGCGCGTCGCGACGGCGACTGGGTCTGCAGCCGCAGCGCCAGAACCCTGCGCGATATCTTTGCCCAGGTGACCACCGAGCAGGCGGGCGGGGCGATTGATCTGGTGATCGAGGCCTGACCGCCCGGCGTCACGCGTTCCTGATCGCCCCGTTGATGGCCCGCTCCAGCCGCTGCTTGTAGCGCAGGTAGTGCACGGTCTGCGGGCGCTGGCCGGCATCGACGCAGCGGCTCAGGTCCAGGTCGGTGATGTAGCAGGGATAGCGCTCGCCGGTCTGGCGGCGGCTGAGAATAAACCGGGCAACGCGGGGATACAGCGTGTCGCCCAACTCAAGCTCGGTGAATTCGTGCTGGTCGCAGTAGATGCTGAACACGATATTGCCGTCGGTATCGAGGTCGGCAATGGCCTGCACGCTGAAGTACTGCAGCGGCAGCGTATCGGTCAGGGGTGAGCGGCGCTGCACCTGATAGCCGCCGGCACCCGGCACCAGCTCGTAGTACTCCACGTCGCCGGCGGTCTCGCTGGCCAGGTCCGCGTCGTCGTCCGTCAG
>JAVEVZ010000040.1:0-14126 GCA_034004805.1 Spongiibacteraceae bacterium
ATTGCCACTCTGCCAGAGACGCCCCAGGAGTCGGGCCACCTCAATCACCATGATTTTCCCTGGGTGGACCAGGGCTGGGGCTTCGAATTCAAGCTGCTGCGGGTCAACCACGTCAGCGGCCACTGGATCATCATGAACCGCTTCCAGCCCGGCGTGCAGTTGCCGACCCACCGCCACAGCGGCACGGTGATCGCCTACACCCTGCAGGGTCGCTGGGGTTATCTGGAGAGCGACTTCACCGCCACCGAGGGCTCGGTGGTGATGGAGCCGGCCAATACCTCCCACACCCTGAAAGTGGCCGACGATGCCAGCGAGCCGGCGGTGGTGTTTTTCCATATCGAAGGCGCACTGGTCAATTACACCCCCGACGGCACCATCTGGGGCATCGCCGATGGCCATACCATGCTGGCGGACTACCTGCGCCTGGCGGCTGAGCAGGGCCTTGCGGTGGATGCGCGGCGCTTGCTGGGCTGACCGGATGTTTACAAGGGGCGCTGCCGGCGCAGCGCCCATCGCGACCGCCAGGAGACTTGTGCATGAGCCTGCCCGCCATCGACATCTACAGCCCCGACAGTTACGCCGACGGCATACCCCACGCGCAATTTGATCAGCTGCGCGAACAGGCCCCGCTGTACTGGCACCCGCACCCGGACGGCGGTGGCTTCTGGGCCGTGACCCGCCACGCCGACATCCTGGCCATCTCCCGCGACCACCCGCGGTTTTCCGCCCAGCGGGGCTTCGTGCTGATCGACGACCTGGCGCCGGACATCCTGGCGATGACCCAGGGCCAGTTGCTGGGCATGGACCCGCCCGCCCACGGCCCGCTGCGGCGGGTGGTGATCGAGCGCTTTACCACCCGGATGCTGGCGGAGCTGGAGCCCAGGATACGCGCCATTGCCTGCGAGGCGCTGGATGCGCTGGACGACGGCAAGCCGATCAACTTTGTCTACGCCGCCGCCGGCGAACTGCCCACCGCGGTGATCTGCAGCATGCTGGGTATCCCGCGCGCGATGTGGCGCCAGGTGCAGGAATGGTCCGACCTGCAGACCTCCGCCGGCGACCCGGATATCGGCGGCACCCCGGAGCAGACCCAGGCCGCGTCGGTGGCCATGGGCACCTATGGCTACCAGCTGGCCAGCGAGCGCAAGGACCGGGGCGGCGATGACCTGATCTCGCTGCTGATCAATGTCGAGGTGGACGGCCACAAGGTCACCGAAGCGGAGTTCGCCTCGCTGTTTGTGCAGATCACCGCGGCCGGCAACGAGACCACCCGCTCGCTGATAGCGGGCGGCATGCACCAGCTGCTGCAGCAGCCTGAGCTGTACGACCAGCTTGAGGCCGACCCCGCGGGGCTGCCGCTGGCGGTGGAGGAAATGCTGCGCTGGACCACGCCGCTGCACTATTTCCGGCGCACTGCGACCTGCGATCTCGAGTTTGCCGGCCAGCGCATCCGCGAGGGTGACCGGGTGGCGATGTTCTACAGCGCCGGGAATTTCGATCCCGCGGCGTTCGCGGCGCCCCGGCGTTTTGATATCCGGCGCAAGCCCAACCCGCACCTGGCCTTCGGCCACGGCATCCACCTGTGCCTGGGCGCCAACCTGGCGCGCATGGAGACGCGGATATTCTTCGAGGAGTTTTTTCGGCGCTTTCAGCGGCCGGAGATAGCCGGCGCGCCGCGGCGGATACGCTCCAACCTGGTCAACGGTTTCAAGGACCTGCCGCTCAGCCTGCGCCGCCGCTGAGTTGCTCTGTCTGGGGCGGTCGGTATCAGGGGCGGTGGACGTCAGAGACGGCTGGCCACCAGGGATTTCCAGCCGCTGATGTCACTCTGGTCGGCTTCGAAAAGTGAAAAGCCGATGGCGTAGCCCTCGGTCTCCTGGCGCAGCCAGCGCACTTCGCCGACCAGGTACAGCGGCTCGCGGGCATCGTGAAATTCGGCGCACAGCCGCAGTATAGTGCCCACCGGCAAGGGGTCGTCCATGCGCACCTGCAGGCCGTTGGCGGATATATCCACGCTGTTGCAGACCACCACCCGGGGCGGCGTGGCGTCGCCGTAGTCGCTGGCCTGGACTTCCACGTAGACGGTGGCCTGCTGGTGCAGGCGGGTTTCCGTGCGGCGCTCGTCGCTCATCGCATCACTCCTCCCCGCGCCGCTCGCGGCCGCGGCGCAAATCGCCCACCACCCTGGCGAGGGTGTCCTCGAACTGCGCGCTCTTGCTCAGCAGCTCCACGCTGCCCGCCAGCAGGCCGGCGGTGATCTGGGCGCGGTCACTGTCCCACTGCTTGACGCCGTGGTTGTCGACAAAAATCAGCCGGCCCGTGGAGGGCAGATCCACTGCCAGCTTGAGGCGCTGGCGGTTGCCCAGTTCATCATAGCGGTGGATCCAGTCGCCGCTGCGCAGGGCGCTGACCAGGCCGCGCACCTGCTGCCGGCGCTGGTCGGCGGTGCTGCCGTGGCGCTGGATGGCGTCCTCCCGGCGCGCGAGCTCGGTCGCCAGGGTGGCTTCGTGCTGTTCGCGGTGCGCGCGCTCCTGGGCGGCCTGGTGCGCGCGGGCCTCGGCGAGCGCCTTGTCGCGGGCCTGCTGGCGCTGGCGCATGTCTGCTTCGCGCGCGCGGCGCGCGTCCTCCATCGCCTGGCGGCGCGCCTGCTGGTTGCTGAGCGCCTGCTCATAGAGTGCGCCCAAGGCGCGCCGGACGTGGGTCAGCAACAGGCCCTGCGCTGTCAGGCGCTGGGCCTGGCCGGTGGACAGCTGGTAGGCGAACTCCTCGAAGGAGCACTGCGCGGCCTTCAGTCCCAGCTGGTTGACGAACAGCAGCTGCTGGCTCTCCTCCAGCTTGAGACACAGGCGCAGGCGCAACTCGCCATCGTCTCCACCGCACAGGAACCAGTCGCCCTCGGCGAGTTGAGTGACGCGGCCCAACAGGTCGCGGCTGATCGAGGCATTGGCCAGCAGCGGGTCGTGGTTGGCGATCAGCTCAAAGGGCGCGTAGGCCAGACTGCCGCCCTTGAGCAGCTTCACGTGCTGGGCTTCGATCATCGCCAGCTGCGCTTCCAGCGCGGCGCCGTCGACAAACAGCGGGGCCAGGGCCTCGCGCAGCGCGTCGGCGCAGTGGGGTATCAGGCGGTAGCGCTGTTGGCGGTCCTCGTCGTCTATCGGCTGCAACGTCGCGACGAGGGTGTCCAGGGATTTGGCCACGGTCAGCCAGCGCGGACTGTCGCTGCCTTCGGTCAGCGCCAGTTTCTGCAGGCACTGGTAGCAATCCCGCTGGAGGAACTCGGTCACCTGCGGCGGCAGGCGGCGCCCGCCCATGCGCTGGTTGAGCAGGCGCGCCGCGAGCTGGCGCGCGCGGCGTGCCTGGAGCTGGCCCTGCTCGCTGTCGCGCAGGCGCTGCTCAAGGCGCCCCAGGCGCTGGCTGTCGCGCGCCACCAGGGCCTCGAACTGCTCGAGATGGGCAGTCAAGGCCGAGCGCTGTGGACAGCGCGCGAGACCGTCCAGGGCTTGCTCCAGCTGGCCCAGCCAGCGCTCGGCGCCGCGGCCCAGCTCCGGCTGCCAGCCAAGCCCGGCCCGGGTCCAGCTGTCCATAAATCCGTACAGGGGGTGACGGGCATCGCTCAGCCAGCCATCGGTGGCGAGGGCCCAGGCGGCCAGGGGGCCGCGCAGGCGCTGGAGGGCGCCGGTCAGCGCCGCGTCCAGGGGCAGGCTCAGCCGCCAGCTCTGCAGCAGCTCGTCCACCAGACCCAGCAGCGCGGCGTCGATGGCTGCGAGCTGCCCGGCCGCCGGCAGGCGCGGCATCAGCTGGCTGGCGAGCGCCTGGTCAGAGGCCTCGAGGTCCAGCAACAAGGGAATCAGCTGTTCGCGCGGCAGTGGTGGGCGGCCGGTCGCCGGTGCCTGAGCGAGATTAACGAGCAGCTTGTCCAGCAGCGCCTGATCGCCGTCCAGCAGGCGGTCCACGGCCTGGGTGGCCTGTCCTTCAGCGGCACTCATCCGCTGAGTCTCTGGCCGATTTCCCAGGCGAGGTAGGCGCTCAGCAGGACCAGGATGGCCAGCCGCACAGGACTGCTGCCGGCCTGTCGGGGGCCGGGGCGGGAGGCGGTGCTGAAGATGTCGTAGGAGCCGCAGCCGGGGCAGCGACCGTCGATGAAGGGACTGCGGGCGCGGTAACTGCAGTCGCGACACTGGTAACTCATGGTGGCACTGTACTACTGCTGACTGTGCGTGCCCGCCTTTATAGCACCGACAGCCGGTCTCGCACCACCGACCGGGTGTCGGTGCGCTGAAAACACCGGCCAGGCAAGCCGGCCGGTGTGCGCGTTGCGCTCAGGCGCCCATGGCCGGCTGCAGCTGTTTAGCGGCAAATACGCCGGCCCGCGCCAACGCGTTGACCACGGCGCCCATGGAGGCGCTGACGATATCCGCGCTCTGCGCCGCGCCGCACACGCGCTCGCCGTTGACGCTCAGCTGGACATAGGCAAGGGCGTCGCTGGACTGGTTGTCGCCCAGGGTGTGTTCGCTGTAGTCCACCAGCACAATCTCGGTGCCGTAGTGGCTGTCCAGGCCGGCGACGAAGGCCGACAGCACGCCCTGGGCCCTGCCGCTGATGACAACGGGCACGCCGTCAACCCGCAGGGTGGCGGTCAGCTGGTCCTCGTTGCCCTGGCGCGCCAGCTGATAGGTGTCGAGGCCGGGGGCGCCGGCCACGTCGATATAGGTGGCGTACAGCAGCTCGCGTATCGCCGCGGACGGCACTTCCTTTTCCGTGTTTTCGGCCTGGCGCTGGACATGAGGGCTGAAGTCGATCTGCAGCCAGCGCGGCATTTCGATGCCGTAGTCGCGGGCCAGGACATAGGCTACGCCGCCCTTGCCGGACTGGCTGTTGATACGGATAACCTCCTGGTAGGTGCGGCCGATATCCCGCGGGTCGATGGGCAGATAGGCCACCTGCCAGGGGTCCCCCGGCTGGCGGCGGGCCAGGCATTTGTTGATGGCGTCCTGGTGGCTGCCGGAAAACGCCGTGAACACCAGCTCCCCGGCATAGGGGTGGCGCGGGTGGACCGGCAGCTGGGTGCAGCTTTCGACCACCTGGATGATGCGGTCCATATTGGCGAGGTCGAGCTCAGGGTCTATGCCCTGGCTGTAGAGGTTCATCGCCATGGTGACGATATCCATATTGCCGGTGCGCTCGCCGTTGCCCAGCAGGGTGCCCTCGATGCGATCGGCGCCGGCCATGATTCCCAGTTCCGCCGCCGCCACGCCGCAGCCGCGGTCGTTGTGGGTGTGCAGGCTGATGATCACGCTGTCGCGACGCGCGATGTGGTCGCACATCCACTCGATCTGATCGGCGTAGACGTTGGGGGTGGCCATCTCCACGGTGGCCGGCAGGTTGATAATGACCGGCTGCGCGGGGGTGGGCTCCCAGATGGCAGTCACCGCATCACAGACCTCCACCGCGAAGTCCAGCTCGGTGCCGGTAAAGCTCTCCGGCGAATACTGGAACACCCACTCCGTGTCGGGCTGCTGCCGGGCATAGTGTCGCACCCAGCGCGCGCCCTGCTCGGCGATGCCGCGGATGGCCGCGCGGTCCAGCCGGAACACCTGCTCGCGCTGCACCGTGGAGGTGGAGTTGTAGACGTGCATGATGGCGCGCCGGGCACCCTTGAGTGCCTCGAAGCTGCGCGCGATCAGGGGCTCGCGGGCCTGGGTGAGGACCTGGAGCGTGACATCGGCGGGCACCCGATCCTGCTCGATAAGCTGGCGCACGAAGTCGAAGTCGGGCTGGGAGGCGGCGGGGAAGCCCACCTCGATCTCCTTGAAGCCCACGTCCACCAGCAACTGGAACATGGCCAGCTTCTGGCGCGGGCTCATGGGCTCCACCAGCGCCTGGTTGCCGTCCCGCAGGTCCACGCTGCACCAGGTGGGCGCCTGTGTGATAACCCGGTCGGGCCAGCGCCGGTCGCGCTTGGCCACGGGCTTGCAGGGACGGTATTTGCGGTGGTCGAAGCCGGTCATGGTGCGTTCCTCTGGTGTACGAAGGGTCCGGGTCGCCGGGTGGGCGGTATCGTGAACGGGCCAGCGTGAGGGCTTGTGACCCGGGAACCCGCGAGGCCTTGTGGGCGGTGACGGGGCTGGCCGTTCAGGATGGTGTCCACTGTAGAGGAGAGCGCGTAGTGAATGATGGCGAAGTTGGCTTTTTTTGAATGGATTTTAGATTTATTCACTTCTCAATGGTTGTTTAAGGAGCATAATCTCTCCTATTGCATTGCGAGGTGGGTTTAATGGCTATTTCCCTGGATCGGATCGACCGCCGTATCCTTGAGCTGATGCAGCGCAACGGCCGCATCAGCAATCTGGAACTGGCAGAGCAGGTGGGCCTGTCCCCGACCCCGTGCTCGCGCCGGGTTCGGCGTCTCGAGGAGTCGGGCATCATCGAGCGCCATGTGACGCTGCTCAACGCCGACGCCCTGGGGCTGAGCCTCACCGCCTATGTGTCGATCTCCATGGACCGCCACACCCCGGATCGCTTCGAGCACTTTGCGGAGGCCATCGACGGGTTTCCCGAGGTCTTGGAATGCAGCATCGTCACCGGCCAGGAGGCGGATTTTCTGCTCAAGGTCGTGGTGCGGGACATGCATCACTACGAGGAGTTTCTGCTGGGCCGCCTCACCAAGCTGGAAGGAGTGACCGGGGTCCACTCCAGTTTCGTGTTGCGCAAGGTGGTGGACAAAACCGCGCTGCCGCTGGCGTGATCCGCAGGGGACGCCTCAGCGCTGCATGCGGGCCCGGTAATCCCAGCTGCTGAGGGTCCGGGGCGCGAGGCGTATCAGCATTTCCTCGGCCCGGCGCGACAGCAGCCACTGGGCCAGCGCAGAGTCGGTGCTGCCCAGGTAGCGCAGGATCAGCCGCTCCAGCAGGTCGCTGTCTCCCAGTGGCATCAACTGCGCGCGAGCGGTGCCGCGCACTCCGTAATAGGGCGCATCGTTGGTGGCGATCTCAAAGCCGACCCGGGCGTCCCGGGTCAGCTGCCTGACCAGCGCGGCATTGCGGTGGGTGACGCACAGCAGGGTGCTGTCCTGCCACAGGTACCACAGGGACACGATGCGCGGAAAATCGTCGGCCGCGTGACAGGCTAGGCGCATGGGGAACCGGGCGGTCTGCAGATAGTCGTCGATCTCGGTCCGGGACCAGGGTCCTTGGGTTTGCATGTCGGCTCCTGCGGCATGGTTAAGCGCGAATATACGGCGCGGGCTGAGTTTTGGTCCAGAACAACCGGGTTCAGTGGGGTATCAGACCGACGCGTGCTGGTGCAGGGCCTGGCTCAACTGCCGCAGGCTGATGGGTTTGGACAGATAATCGTCCATGCCCGCATCGCGACAGCGCTGCTCGAAGCCGTCCAGCACATGCGCCGTCAGCGCCAGGATAGGCACCGGCGGCTGGTTGTGCTGCCGCTCCCAGTCGCGGATGCGGCGCGTGGTTTCAAAGCCGTCCATTGCCGGCATTTCGCAATCCATCAGCACCAGGCTGAAGCGCCCCGGCTGTTCGATGTAGCGGGCCAGGGTTTTTGTGCCGTCGTCGCAGACCTCCGGGCGCTGCTCGAGCTGGCGCAACATGCCGCTGATGACCATGGCATTGATTGCGTTGTCCTCGGCGACCAGGATGTGCATCGGCGGCGGTGGCGTGTCCTGCTGTCTCGGGGCCGGCTCGTGGTGGCCGCTCAGTATCGCGCCCAGTTGCTGGTAGGTGCTGGGCTTGGTGCCGGCATAGGCGACGCCCAGGTTGTCGATATCGCGGCGGTTGAGGCTGCTGGATGCGGACATCAGGTACACCGGGATATCGCGGGTGCTGGGGTTTTGGGTCAACTGGCGGATGAATTCGATGCCGTCGGTGGTGGGCATATCCAGGTCGGTGATGATCAGGTCGAAGGGGTTGCCCGGGCGATTGAGCAGCTGCCACGCTTCTTTGCAATTGCTGGCCACTTCAGCGCGCAGGCCCAGGCAGCGGGCCTGCTCGGCGAAGATCATTCTGGCGGTTTCGAAATCGTCGACGATCAGCACATGCTGGCCGGCGAGATCCTTCAGCTCGGGGCCATTGCCCTGGGGCAGCGGTTGTCCGGGGGCGAAGGGGGCGCTGAACTGGAATTCACTGCCCTGGCCGGGCGCGCTGCGCACGCTGATGCTGCCGCCCATCAGGCCTGCCAGCAATTGGCAGATGGTGAGGCCCAGCCCGGTCCCGCCGTAGCGGCGCGAGGTGGAACTGTCGGCCTGGCTGAACGGCGCAAACAACTGGCGCTGCACCTGGTCGCTGATGCCGATGCCGGTATCGCGCACCGTGAACCGGATCAGCGGCAGGCCGTTCTGCTCGCCGGCCAGCGAGACGCGAAGTACCACCTCGCCCCGCTCGGTGAACTTGAACGCGTTCGACAGCAGGTTCAGCAGCACCTGGCGCAGTCGGGTTGGATCGCCGCGTATCACCCGCGGGCAGCTGGGGTCCATCGACGCCGAGAAGGAAATCCCTTTGAGGTAGGAGCTGTAGGAATACAGTTCAGACAGTTCTCCGATCAGCTCCTCGAGGTTGACATCGATCACCTCCAGTTCCAGTCGCCCGGCCTCGATCTTCGAGAAGTCGAGGATGTCGTTGATGATCTGCAGCAGCGATTTGCCCGAGTTGACAATGATCTCCGCATAGCGGCGTTCCTGGGCCGACAGTTCGGCGCGGCTCAACAGCTCCGCCATGCCCATGATGCCGTTCAGCGGGGTGCGGATTTCATGGCTCATGATCGCCAGGAATTCGCTCTTGGCCCTGCTGGTGGACTCGGCTCGCACCACCTGCATGCGCTGCCGGTCCAGCAGCACGGCGCCCGCTATCCCGCCGATGGACAGCAGCACGCTGCCCAGCAGGGCGCTCCAGTCCAGCAGCTGCAGGGCCTGGTTGCGCTGCAGCTCCAGCCGGTAGCGACGGCCGTTGGACTCCAGGGTGCGCACGGATTCCCAGTGCAGCAAATCCCGCAGCCAGGCCGGTGGCGGGGGTGCATCGCTGGCGCGCGCCCACAGCGTGGGGTCAGGGTGGTGAGGGTTGGGGTCTATCACGCTCAGCTTTGCGGACAGGCCGCGCGGCAACGCGACGTCGTCCAGCAGCAGCATGGGCTTGACGATCAGCAGCAGCACGCCGCTGTGCTGGCCAACCGGCACGCTGCGCTCTCTGACCGGCACGCTGATGTTAAAGACCGTCACCCCTGAGGGCAGCTGCACCGGGTCGCTGGCATAGATCCGGTTGGACTTGGCGGCCCTGTAGCCGGCGCTATTGGTGCCGAACGCATCAATACCGGTGGCATTGCTGTCCAGCAGATCGGTGATGCGCGCCAGATAGGCGACCGGGTAGTAATCCGCAGCCGGTGGGGCGGGGACGCGCCTGCCGTCGGGCTGCAGCAGCGTAATGACCGGGGGATCAATACCCTGCTCCTGCAGCCAGTTTTCAAAGGCCGGTCGCTGGGCGTGGGTGATATGGGGAGCGTACAGTGCCTGGGCCAGCATGGTGGCGTGGGGCAACACCTGGGCGGAAAATGCGCGGAACTCGTCGGACGTGACCTCCACAGAGGCCGCGAACAGCGCCTGGTAGCTTTGTGCCAGCGTGTCTATGCGGACAAATTCCTGAGCGAGGCGCTCCTGGAACTGGGCCGCAGCCGACTCGGCGGCGACGCGCCTGCCCTCCAGCAGGAAAAACACCACGGTGGCCACAAATACCACCCCGGCGAGCGCCGAAAGGACCCAGGGCCAGGTGGCGCCGCGCTGCCCCCGGTGATCTGCCCGCCCGACTTTCAGCGCCCGCGACAATTCCATCCACTCCGTGATGATTGCATGGTCTGATCACTGTAGCAGTTCAGCCCCTTCGCGCCCGCAAACTCAAGCGCCCTGATCCGCAAGCCGCTGCAGGGCGTCGCGGAGGGCGTTGGGGTCGTAGCCGTGCAGGCGCTGGGCGCCGACCCGGATCAGGGGCACGCCGCGCCCGCCCAGGTGTTCGAACTCGCGGGCCGCGGCCGGTGAGCGCTCGATGTCCTTGTCGGTATAGGGCACTCCGGCTTGGTCCAGAAATGCCCGCGCCCTGGCGCAGTAGCCGCACCACTGGGTGCCGTAGAGCACGACCTGGTCGGCGCTCAGCTGGTGAGTGTCAATGGGGTCCAGCAACAGCGCCAGGCGCCAGCGCTGCTGAATCGCCACGGCGATGCACATAAACACCAGCACCACGATGATTTTGCGACGGTTGTTGTTCATGTACCACTCGGTGCGCCCTGTCGCCCCGCGTTCCCGCGCGGCGTATCAGGCGGATTGCGGGAGGGCGAGTTTGCGGTCGACCAGCGCGTACAGCGCAGTGAGGGCGCGGTCCACCTGCTCGTAGGCGTTGCGCAGGTCGTCATCCTGCTTGAGCAGCAGGTGGCTGCCCAGTATCTGGTTGAGGTAGCCCGAGGCGCGCCCGGCCTTGGCCTTGTAGTCGACCTGCAGGTCGCGTTCGCGCGGATTGACGCTGCGCTCCGCCACCAGCACGGCGCGGCCGTTGCGCAGCACTTCCCGGAGTATCGGCAGGCGGAACGCGGCGAGGAAGGCGTGGATATCGTTGCGCAGCTGGGTTTCGCTGATTCCCAGCGGCTCCACCGGGGTCTGGGTCCAGCACTCGATGCTGCCATCGTCGCGGTAGTAGACCTCATGAATCTGAAAGCTGTCGGCGAGGGCGTCCTCGCCCGGCTTGCGTATTACCCGGTAGTTCCAGCGTGTCATGGTTGCATGTCCGCTCGTGATCACAGGGAAGGGTTGCCAACTGGCGCCCATAATAGGTCGCAAATTATTTTATTATCAAGTGCTTAACTGCGTCTGTTGAGATTCCTCGTGGAATCGGCGGAATCCCGGCGGCCGCCTCGCCCCGGTCAGCGCGGTTCCAGCAGACGCGCCACCGCTTTTTCCAGCTGCTGAAGACTGGCGCACTCCACAAAGCGGTGGCAGATGCGCCGGTAGGTGCCGGCCACGGAATCGCCGCTGTCCCACAGCGCCTGCGGCTCCGGGTTCAGCCAGATCAGGCGCCCAGCCTGGGCCGACAGCCGCTGCAGCAGGTCCACGCGTGGCTCGGCGTGGTTGTTGCGGGCGTCGCCCAGTATCAGCACGGTGCTGTTGCGCCGCAGGGCGCCGCCGATCTGCCCGTACAGGCTCGCCAGGCTGGTGCCGTAGTCGCTGCCGCCCAGCGCGTAGCGCCGCAGGGCCCGGTCGATGGCGTCGGCCGCGCCGTGCTGCGCGAACAGATCGCTGACTTCGGTTGTGGTGTTGGTGAACACGAAGCTGCGGGTGGCGGGCAACACTTCGCCCAGGCTGTACAGGAACAGCAGCAGCCAGCGCGCGTGGCGCGCCACGGAGCCGCTGATATCGCAGCACACGAACAGTTTCGCGCGTCGCGGTTTTACCTGGCGCCAGTGCAGCGCCATGGGAATGCCCTGGTGGGGCAGATTGCGGCGCAGGGTCTTGCCCATATCGAGCTGACCGCGCTGTGCCCGCCGCCGCCGGCGCCGGGTCTGGCGCGCGAGGTTGCGGGCCAGTTGCTGTATCAGTTCCTGCATGGCCTGGTGCTGGCGCTGTTCCAGCATCGACAGATTCATGCGCTTGAGCATCTGCTGCTGGATCCGGCGCGGTGCGGCCTGTGCGGTCAGTGCCAGGATCCGTTCGACGTGGGCGCGCGCCGCCGCTTCCAGCTGGTTGCGGTAGGCGGGCGTCCCGGCGGCCCGGCTGTCGGCCCGGGCGATCTCCAGCAGGCGGTACAGGTACAGGCCGCGCTGGGTGGCGTGGCGCAGCGGCGTGAAATCCAGCTGTGCCGCTGCGCGGGCGACCACCAGGGCGGGGGCGTCAGCGCTGGGGCCGTCGCCGGTGGGTGCCGAGTCAGCAGAAAGGCCGGGCGCGCCCTGCGGCGGCACGCCATCGGCGGGGTCGGCAGCGCTGAAAAACTGCGCAAAACAGGTTTCGAACGCATCCAGATGCGCGCTGTGCTTGACCAGCGCCGCGCGCAGACCCAGGCGCAGGCGCTGCTTGTCGGCGTAGCCCAGCAGCGCGGCGACCCGCAGCGCGTCCAGGCTCTCGGCGGTGGCGATGGGCAGCTCGTGGTCGCGCAGGCTGGCGATAAAGCGCTGCAGGGTTTCAGCCACGGCCGCTCAGGACTCCCGGCCGCTCCTCCAGCACCCACTGCAGATCCTGTTGGTGTTTGATCAGTACGTTGAGGGTGCGCCTCACCAGCGCGGGCTCCAGGGTGCTGGCGTGCAGCAGCACCAGCGAGCGCGCCCAGTCCAGGGTTTCGGAGACCGCGGGCGCCTTGCGCAGCTCCAGGTCGCGCAGCTGCTGGACAAAGCTCACCAGCTGCTCGCGCAGGGCGCGGTCGATAGCCGGCAGGCGGGCCTGGACGATGCGGTTTTCCAGCGCGCTGTCGGGATACGGGATATGCAGGTGCAGGCAGCGGCGCCGCAGCGCATCGGACAGCTCGCGGCTGGCGTTGCTGGTGAGCAGGACCAGCGGCTGACTGACGGCGCGCACGGTGCCGATCTCCGGGATCGACACCTGGTTGTCGGCGAGGATTTCCAGCAGCAGGGCCTCGAACTCCTCGTCGGCCTTGTCCACTTCGTCGATCAGCAGCACGCTGCCGTTCTCGGCGCGCAGGGCGTGCAGCAGCGGCCGCGGCTCGAGAAACTCCTCGGAGTAGAAGATATCGCCGAACTGGTGCAGGCGCGCCACTGAATCGGCTAGCCCCACCGCGCCCTGCAGGATATCGCCCAGCTGGTCCTTGAGAATCTGGGTGTACAGCAGCTGCTTGCTGTATTTCCACTCGTAGAGGGCCTTGCCTTCATCCAGGCCTTCGTAGCACTGCAGGTGGATCAGTGGCTTTTCCAGGCAGCGCGACAGGGCGCGGGCCAGTTCGGTCTTGCCGACGCCGGGCGGACCTTCCACCAGTACCGGCTTGCCCAGCTGCACGGCCAGGTACACGGTGGTGGCGATATCGTCGCTGGCGATATAGCCGTCGCTGGCGAGGGCGCTGGCCACGGCGTCGATGCTGTCGAAACGCTGCAAGGGCTGGCTCCGGTTGGGGTGCGGTGAGGGCAGACGCGGCGGCGCGTTCAGCCGCCGGTCATGTTCATAAAGCGCAGGATCTGCGGCTCACCGTCCAGCGCAAACTCATGGCGCTCCGGCTTGAGGTCCATGGCGGCGACGATGGCGCGTTTCAGCGCGCGGTCATCGGCACCGGCGCGCAGCAACTTGCGCAGATCCACCGAGTGTTCATTGCCCAGGCACAGCAGCAGCCGTCCCTCGGCGGTGAGCCGCACACGGTTGCAGAGGTGGCAGAAGTTGTGACTGTGGGGCGAGATAAACCCGATGCGGCTGTCGCTGTCGGCCATGCGCCAGTAGCGCGCCGGGCCGCCGCTGTTTTCCGCGCTGGGGGTCAGCGGGTGGCGCGCCTGGATGCGTTCGCGTATCTCGTCGCTGGCGCAGAAGCTCAAGGCGCGATTGTGCTCGTCGATCAGCCCCAGGGGCATTTCCTCGATAAACGTCAGGTCCAGTGACTCCGCGCGGACGAAGTCCACCAGGTCCAGCACTTCGTCGTCGTTGCGGCCCTTGAGGATCACGGCGTTGAGCTTGATGCGCGCAAAGCCCGCGTCCTGGGCGGCCCTGATGCCGTCCAGCACGTCGGCGAGCTTGCCGGTGCGGGTCAGGGCGTGAAAGCGCCGGGGGTCCAGGGAATCGAGGCTGATATTGATGCGGCTGAGCCCGGCCTGCTTCAGCGGCGCTGCATAGCGCCGCAGCCGGCCGCCGTTGGTGGTCATCGCCAGCTCCGCCAGGCCGTCCACTGCGGCGAGTTCGCGGACCAGCCACAGCAGGTTGTTGCGCACCAGCGGTTCGCCGCCGGTCAGGCGTATCTTGCGCGTGCCCAGTTCGACGAAGCTGCGGCCGATGCGGGCCATTTCCTCGAGGCTGAGGACCTCGGCGCGGGGCACGAACTGCATGTCTTCCGCCATGCAGTACACGCAGCGGAAGTCGCAGCGGTCAGTTACCGACAGCCGGAGGTAACTGACCCGGCGGTCGTAGCGGTCGATCAGAGCGGGTTCCATGGGGT